>CAMFPJ010000081.1 GCA_945971755.1 uncultured Clostridia bacterium | reverse complement strand
ATATTATAATATGAATATATTGTCAATAAATGAAAAGAAAATGAGCTGTAAAAAAACGATAGTTTTTTAACAGCTCATTTTTGTGGGGTTAGGAAAAAATGCGTAGAATGGACAAAAAAATACAGCAGATGGAACTCATCTGCTGTAAGAAAACTATCAGTTTTTAGGAATTAATACATTCCGCCGCCTGCCTGTGCCATTGCAGCCGCTGCAGCAGCATCTGCCTGGGGATCGGGAATGTCAGCAACAAGTGATTCTGTTGTAAGAACCATTGCAGCAACCGAAGCAGCATTCTGAAGTGCTGAACGAGTTACCTTTGCCGGGTCAAGAATACCTGCCTTGAACATATCAACATATTCGCCTGTTGCAAAGTTAAAGCCATAACCTGCCTTGTTCTTATTAACGATTTCGTTAACAATAACTGAGCCCTCAAGACCTGCATTCTTTGCGATTTGACGAACAGGCTCTTCAATAGCCTTAATTACAATGTTAACACCTGTCTTGAAATCTGCGTCATCTGTGTCAAGAAGTGAAGAAGCCGCTTTAATTGCACCAAGGAGAGCAACGCCGCCGCCTGCAACCGAGCCTTCTTCAACGGCTGCCTTTGTAGCTGCTAAAGCATCTTCAATACGGAGTTTCTTTTCTTTCATTTCTGTTTCGGTAGCTGCGCCCACACGAATTACTGCAACACCGCCTGCAAGCTTTGCAAGTCTTTCTTTAAGTTTTTCTGTGTCGAACTCTGAAGTAGATGCTTCAATTTGTGCACGAATCTGTGCAACTCTGCCCTTGATAGCATCGCTGTCGCCTGCACCGTCAACGATGATTGTATTTTCTTTAGAAATCTTAACCTGCTTTGCCTTACCTAACTGATAAAGCTGAGCATCTTTAAGTTCAAGTCCAAGGTCTGAAGTGATAACCTCGCCGCCTGTAAGAATTGCGATATCCTGAAGCATTTCTTTTCTTCTGTCGCCAAAGCCGGGAGCCTTTACGCAAACACAGGTAAATGTGCCGCGAAGCTTGTTAACAAGGATTGTTGAAAGAGCTTCGCCCTCAACATCTTCGGCAATGATAACAAGTTTTTTACCGGACTGAACAATCTGCTCAAGAAGGGGTAAAATTTCCTGAATATTTGAAATTTTCTTGTCTGTAATCAAAATGAGAGCGTCGTCAATTACTGCTTCCATTTTGTCTGTATCGGTTACCATATACGGTGAAATGTAACCGCGGTCAAACTGCATGCCCTCAACAACGTCTGAGTAAGTTTCACTTGTCTTTGACTCTTCAATTGTGATTACACCGTCAGCAGTAACCTTATCCATTGCCTCTGCGATAAGTGAACCGATGTATTCGTCGGCTGCTGAAACAGTGGCAACCTTTGCAATGTCTTCGTTTGACTTAACCTTCTTTGCGTTCTTAAGAACCTCGGCTACTACTGCGTCAACTGCTGCCTGCATACCTTTTTTAACAACCATTGGGTTTGCACCTGCGGCAACATTCTTCATACCCTCACGTACAAGAGCCTGTGCAAGAAGTGTTGCGGTTGTTGTTCCGTCGCCTGCAACGTCATTTGTTTTTGTTGCAACTTCTTTTACGAGCTGTGCACCCATATTTTCAAACGGGTCTTCAAACTCAATTTCCTTTGCGATTGAAACACCGTCGTTAGTAATAAGCGGAGCACCGTACTTTCTGTCAAGAACTACGTTTCTGCCTTTTGGGCCGAGTGTAATTTTAACGGTATTGCTGAGCTTATCAATACCTGCCTGTAAAGCCTTGCGAGCTTCCTCGCCGTAAATAATCTGTTTAGCCATTGTTTACTCCTCCAATTATTCAACTATTGCAAGAATTTCAGACTGGCGGACAACCGTGTAATCTGTGTTATCCACTTTAACCTCTGTACCTGCATACTTACCTGCGATTACCTTGTCGCCAACATTTACGTACATTGCAATTTCTTTGCCCTCAACAAGTCCGCCGGGGCCAACTGCAACAACTTCATAAACCTGCGGTTTTTCCTGTGAAGAAGCAGTAAGAACGATTCCGCTCTTTGTTGTTTCCTCAATTTCGCATGATTTAAGAACAACTCTGTCTGCAAGCGGTTTAATAGTCATTTTATATTACCTCCTAAAAAGATTGAATATGTATTTAGCACTCTCATGTTTTGACTGCTAAATATATTTTAGCCACATTTTTCCAAAAAATCAAGTCTTTTATTTAATTTTAATAAATTGTTCATATTTACACTATAAAAAGGAGTGCCTTTCGGCACTCCAACGGGTTATTGCAAGCCGAAGCTCACAAAAAGAGCCTTGTTTATTTTGTTCATATCGCTCTGAGAAAGATTACCCATACGCTCACGAAGCCGTTGTTTGTCAAGCGTTCTCACCTGTTCAAGCAGCACCACCGAATCTTTGCTCAGCCCGCAGGCATTGCCGTTTACACTTATGTGGGTAGGCAGTTTTGATTTGTCCTGCTGGCTTGTAATGGCAGCCGCAATCACCGTTGGGCTGTATTTATTGCCAACGTCATTTTGAACAATAAGTACAGGTCTTACTCCGCCTTGTTCGCTTCCCACAACAGGACTTAAATCAGCGTAATAAATGTCCCCTCTTTTTACGTTCATTTGTATCACTCTTCCGTATAGATTTATATCGTTATTTTTGCCTGTTTTTTCCGTCTTTAGTCATTAACGGCAAAAATTAGGGGAGCAATACATTATATTCAATAACGCGGACCAAAGTCCCATTTTAAGTATAAGAAAAACTGTTAAAAATGAATTCCTGATTTCCTACAAGCAGTTTTTTGAAGTTTTTTTCTTCATCTGTATATAGCACACACTGCACTCCGCCCACAGAATATCCGTATTCTAAATATTCATTATTTTCAACGGGCAAAGCGCCGCTTACCGCGTTTATACAGTCCGACAGAGCACGGCAAATCATTGACGGGGGCATCTTGTCACCCATAAGCGTTAAATTAAGACTTTCACCCGAAAGGGTAAAAATCCCCTCTTTTCCGCAAACCGTTGTGTTTTTAAGAGTTTGGGGAGAAGAAAACGTAAACTTATACCCACTTGCAACATCATAAACTGCATTTGCGGTTAGTGTTATTCCGTTCATATCTGTGGTTATTACAGCAGCAAAGCCACTCAAGGTGAGTGGCTCTGTTTTAACGTCTTTTTTAATTGAACATCCTGTGCAAAGCAATAAACATAAGCATAAGCATAAGATTTTCTTCATATTAACCTCATTCGTAATCTTTAAGTGTTTTTGAAATTTGTTTAATGAGTTTTGATGGCGTGTTACCTCTCAGGGAATACTCTTCAGAAACAGTTTCTCCCGCCTCACCGTGAATATATACACCTGCAATAGCCGCCTGAAACGGATCTGCCCCCTGAGCACAGAATGAACCCACAAGTCCCGCAAGGACATCTCCGCTGCCGCCTGTTGCAAGACCGCAGTCACCCGTTGTGTTTACATAAATACTGTCCTGCTCATTTGAGCAAACAAGTGTTGAAGAACCTTTGAGAACCAAAACCGATTTATGCGCATCAATAAAACTTTTTACAACTGCGCCTCTGTTGTCCTGAACATCACGGGCATCACACTTTGCAAGGCGTGCCATTTCACCCGGATGGGGAGTTAAAATGACGGCTGATTTTGCTCTGTCTAATATATCTATATTATCTTTTATTGCATTTATTCCGTCTGCGTCAAGAATTACGGGCACCGGTGAATTTTCTATTACGTAACGTGTGATTTCTTCCGTGTCTCCGTCAACACCCATACCGCACCCGATTACAACCGCAGAGCAGGAATTTATCTCCTTATCAATTCTCGGGAGAGATTTTACGGAAATTCTTCCGTTTTCATTGCTCTTGAGGGGTACCAAAACCTGCTCAACCGTTTTTGCCGCAATTGCAGGGTAAGCCGCATCAGGAAATGCGACCTTTACTATTCCGGTGCCGCTGTTAACTGCGCTCTCCGATGCCAAAAATGCGGCACCGGGCATTTCAAAACTTCCGCCGATAAACAGAAGTGTCCCGAAAGTACCTTTGTGTCCGTCTGCCCTGCGCTTAGGCAAGCACGATTTAATTTCCTGTTTACTCAAGGTGAAAAGCGGACGTGAAACGTCTTCATAACAAGAATCGGGAATACCGATATTGGCCGTAACAAGAGCGCCGCAGGCAGAATCTGACGGTTTTAACACGTGCACGGGCTTTAAGCAGTTTATTGCAACTGTAATATCCGCTTTAACATGGCACTCCGGAACATCACCGCTGTCGCCGTAAAGTCCCGAGGGAACGTCAACACTTACAACTGTTGCTTTTGAGTTATTTATTCTCTCAAACACACTTTTTGCCGAGTCTGTTGCTTCGCCGTGAAAGCCGATACCGAAAACACAGTCAACAATAATTTGCGCATTGTCAAAATATTTATTTTCAGCAGTGTTTTCCGCTTTGCTGTCATAATAAACAATTTGAACTCCGGATGCACGAATACGTGAAAGCATTTCAGAAGATTCTTCGTCAACCGGTAAGCCGTCAGTCATCATTACGGTTACATTGTAGCCGTTTTCCAAAAGCTTACGTGCAATAACAAATCCGTCACCGCCGTTTTTGCCTTTGCCGCAAACAACCAGCACATTTCTTTTGTTTGTATTTTCAAAAGCCTTGCGAATTACCCTTGCACAGTATGAACCCGCATTTTCCATAAGCTGCAAGTAGGAAATGCAACTGTCGTTTGCATTTTTCTCAACCTTGCGAATATCATTCACAGTTAAAACCAACATAAAATCACACCTTTAATAAGTTAATATAAGTATAACACAAAACCGCAAAATGAGCAACAAAAAAGGACTATCAAAAGATAGTCCTAAAAATCAGCCTAAAACGTAAATTGTAACGTTTCTTGCACCCCAGGAGTAGCACTGTGCAGTTGAGTTCATGTAAAGGTCAACTACAAACTTACCCTGCTTTGCAAATCCGCCTGTGTCAGCGGCGATGGCGTAACCGTAAACAACTCCGTCGTCGGAAACGATATACATTTCGGTACCGTAAGGAATTTGCTTCGGATTAACGGCAATATAACCGGGTTTTACGCGTTTTCCCGTTGAGGTAATTCCGCCCGGGATACAATAAGCGGCAGCCTTGCCCTTTATTGTGTATTTATAGTTTGTGGGAACACCGTTTGCGCCGATTGAATATTTTGACGGCATTGTAAGCTCTGAAATCGGTGCAGAGTTTCTGATAACCTTTGAGTTACCGCTTGTGCGTGTACCGACTGTGGTAATCTGCGGAACGGGAGCGAGAATTTCTTCTTCGCTTTCAACCGTTGTATTTTGAACAACTCCGTTTACAACCTTATCTTTATAAACAACACTCTTTGTGCCGTTTACACCGTTCTGGGTGATCTTAGAAGAGCCTTTTTGCATTGAAGAAGAATACTGCGTCTTCTTTGTGAAAGGAACGGTTACCTCTTTTTCATAAGTTGTGTACTCAACTCTTAAAACATTAACGGTAAGTCCGTTTGAAAGAGCGGTGTCAACACCGGGCTCAACCTCATCATCGGGGCCGAGTGTAATTCCCAGTTCTTCCAAAAGCCCGCCAACGCTTTTCGCAGTTGACTGAACATTGGCAGTTTCACCGTCCGCGTTTACTGTAACACCGTAAGCTGTTAAAACGAATATTTCCATTCCGTCATAACAAATTGTGTTCAAGTCAACACCCGAAACCAAGCTGTCGCTGAGAACTACGCCGTACTGTTCGTAAAACTCACTGACTCTGCCTGCAAAGCGAAGTGTTGTTGTGTTACCGTTTTCGTCGGTAAACTTAATGTTTGACTCACGGCAAATAATAATTTTGCTCTGTGTGCCTGCGATGAAATCGTCTAAAATTAACTTGTCGTTTTCGGTAATGCTAATTTCTGCTTCGGCAACAATCGTTTTAGCATCTGTTTTAGACGTTTCAACTCTCGTTACTTCTGAGCCGTCATAAATATCTACTGTGTACGACTCTGTAGTGGCAGCGAATGCTGTACCGGCCCAAACAATAATGAGAGCCATAACAAGCGCAACGGAACGGATAATATAACCGTTGGACGTTTTCGCGTGCCCCTTAAAATTTGTAATCATCAGTTTGCTCCTTTAATAAGCCGCACCAAACAATTGCTTTTGCAAAAGCGCTATCACTTCACTGCTTTGAAAAGCAGATTCATGAGTCACCTAAGGCTCGACCGTTATTCTCGCGTTTGATATTTAGGCAATGAGCGTTTAGCATAGTAACGCCTTGTTGCCCGATGACTTGTGTATTATATTCACATCTTTTCGAAAAGTCAAATTTTTTGGCAGATGCTTTTTGTGTAAATTGTATAAATTCAAGTGTTAATTTTTGACTAAATAGACCTAAAATCGACTTTTAACCCCAACATCTTGTGTTTTACACTGCAAAAGTTGTAACTTTTTTTGTGAGAAATTGAAAAAAGTCGTAAAATATTACAAAACGGTTACAAAAATAGTTACAAAATGATACT
>CAMFPJ010000080.1 GCA_945971755.1 uncultured Clostridia bacterium | reverse complement strand
TGCCACAAAGGGTTGGAGAAAATTAACTGTCTTTTCTGCTTCTGCCCGCTTTACCTTAAAGAAAACTGCGGCGGCAACCCTAAGTTTTTAGAAAACGGAATTAAAGATTGCAGTTCTTGCACATTTCCCCACAGAGAAGAAAACTACCAAAAAATTATTGAAAAGTTAAAATAACAGCACAAGGCGGAGCAGTAAAAACTGCTCCGCCTTGCTTTCGGGGTGTGAAATTATACAGAAAAGAACATGAAAACTTTTTATGCAACAAATGTATTGCGGGCGTTTTTGGCGCCTACCGGCTTTACCTCATGCAAATGCTGACCGAGGGCCACCGCCTTTTTATGATTTCTTATTCTGATTGCACGGCGAATATTGCCAACAATAATTCTCCTGAGAGTCATTTCAAAATCAATAATCTTTTCTTCATTGATAAATCCGTAAATCAAAAGAACTGCTGCCAAAAAATCAATCATAATGGAAATTGCACTTGTAACTGTCATAATATTTACCTCCAAGTAATTAACTTCAACTTTTTCCGAACAAACTTGAACAAATGTTCTTTACAACCACTATTATAGCAAATTTTAGCCGCTTGTCAATACAAATGTTCGCACTTTTTCGGTTTTTCTGTCCTAAAAAACGGACTTTTACGCTGATTTCGGCAAAAAATTCCTACAAAATCTACCGTGACACCGTGATTCCAAAAAATAATTAAAAATCTTGATGAATACTATTTATTATTTTTAGAAATTAGTGTAAAATAGATATATATATGCATAAATGTATGTAAATACGAGGTATTTTTATGTTTGTAGATGTAGCAAAAATCAAAATAAAAGGCGGAAATGGGGGCAACGGCGCTGTTGCTTTTCACCGTGAGAAATACATTGCCTCAGGCGGACCTGACGGCGGTGACGGCGGCAAAGGCGGTAATATTATTTTTAGAGTGGACGATAACCTCTCAACTCTTGCCGATTTCCGTTACAAGAGAAAATATGTAGCAGAGAACGGTGCAGACGGTTCCGGCTCTCACAGAAGCGGCAAAAAGGGCAAGGACCTTATTATTCGTGTTCCCCGCGGCACAGTGATTCGCGAAACAGAGAGCGGAGTTATTATGGCTGACCTTTCAACCGACGAAGAGTTCATCGGCGCAAAGGGCGGCAAAGGCGGTTGGGGCAACTCTCACTTTGCTTCATCAACAAGGCAGACTCCCCGTTTTGCAAAAATGGGCGCCCCCGGTGAAGAGTGGGAAGTAAGTCTTGAACTCAAGCTTATTGCAGATGTCGGTCTTCTCGGTTTCCCGAATGTGGGCAAATCTTCTCTTATTTCAGTAGTAAGTGAGGCGAAGCCCATTGTAGGTGACTATCACTTTACAACCATTGTTCCCGTTTTGGGTGTTGTTTCAATGGGTCCCGAAAAAAGCTTTGTTATGGCTGATATTCCCGGTCTTATTGAGGGTGCAAGCGACGGCGTAGGTCTTGGACACGAGTTCTTGCGCCACGTGGAGCGTTGCAGAATGCTCATTCACATTGTTGACGTGGCAGGCAGTGAGGGAAGAAACCCTATTGAAGACTTTGAGGCAATAAATGCCGAGCTTGAAAAGTTTAATCCCGAACTGGCAAAATGCCCGCAAATTGTTGCTGGTAATAAAATTGACTTAGCAACTGACGAGCAGTTAGAAGAATTCCGAAAATACATTGAGGGCAAAGGGCTTCAGTATTTTGAAATCTGTGCCCCCATTAAACACGGCACAAAAGAGCTTATCAACGCGACCTCTGCTCTTCTTGACACACTCCCCCCTGTTAAGCGTTACGAATCAGAAGAAATACCTATAAGCGTAATTGAAAGCAAGAGTAATAAAGAGGGCTTTAAGGTAACGGTTGAGGGCGACGTTTACATTGTTGAGGCAGAGTGGCTTTACAGAATACTTTGTCAGACGGACCTTGATGACTACGAATCTTTACAGTACTTCCAAAGAGTTTTGCAGTCCAGCGGAATTATTGACGAACTTAAAAACAAAGGTATCCATGAGGGTGACCTTGTCAGCATATATGACCTTGAATTTGAATATGTTCCGTAAGGAGAAAATATGGGTAATGATAAAAACAAACCTGAACTTTTAAGTCCCTTAACACTTGCATTTGTGGGTGACGCATATTTTTCGCTTTATGTGCGTCAAAGGCTTGTCTTAAATGCCAACAGACCCGTTGGCACGTTACATAGCCTTTCTGTTAAAAGCGTTAAAGCATCGGCTCAGGCACAGATTATGCGAAATATTCTTACGGAGCTTACCGAAGAAGAAACCGACATTTTCAAAAGAGGCAGAAACGCACACACATCGCACACTCCCAAAAACCAAAGCGGTGCCGACTACCACTGGGCAACGGGTTTTGAAGCACTTGTAGGCTTTTTGCACTTAAAAGGAGAAGATGAAAGGCTAAACACTCTTTTAGATAAAGCTTGTGAGGTTGAGAATTTATGAAACAGTTAAACCGGAAAAAAGTATTAAACGGTTTTATTGACGTTATTTGCTGGGTAATAGGCAGTTTTATTTACGCCGCGGCAATCAATATGTTTTCAATTCCCAACAAACTGTCCCTCGGCGGATTTACCGGTATTTCAACAATTCTTAATTCTCTTTTCGGAACGCCCGTCGGTCTTACAATGTTTCTTTTGAACGTTCCGTTTTTTCTTATCGCCTTCAAGGTGTTCGGCCTGAAATTCATTGTTAAAACCGCCATAGCAACCGCACTTTGCTCTGTTGCTATTGACATTAAAATTCCGTTTTTGCCCTCTTACACGGGCGACACACTTTTAGCTGCCTGTTTTTGCGGTGTGCTTTCGGGTATCGGACTTGCAATAATTTTTATACGTGATGCCACAACAGGCGGAACGGACGTTATAGCAAAACTGGTTCACAAAAAATTTCAGCACATCAGTATCGGTACGGTGATTTTACTTGCCGATGCATTAGTAGCTATTACTTCGGGTATCGTTTACAAGAACTTTGAAAGCGTGCTTTATGCCGCAATAGTAATTTTCATTTCATCCCGTACCATTGACTACATTATTTACGGTACAGGCGGCGGTAAAATGCTCTTAATCGTTACCGATTACGCGGACGAAATAATAAAAGCAATAACAGAAGAGCTTTCCCGCGGTGTAACCGTTCTGCCTGTTAAAGGCGGCTACACGGGCGAGGATAAAAATATGCTGATGTGTGCAATTCGCTCCCACGAAATAGCAAAACTCAACAGAATTATTCGCTCGGTGGACGAAAAAGCCTTCGTCATTGTTACCGAAGCAGGCGAAATTCTCGGTGAGGGCTTCACATTCGGAAAATGATAAAACAGAGGTATAAAATGAAGAAAGAACTAATAAGAAATTTTTCAATTATTGCTCATATTGACCACGGTAAATCAACTCTTGCAGACAGGCTTTTAGAACTTACCGAAACCGTCGCCAAGAGAGATATGACCGAACAGTTACTTGACAATATGGACTTGGAGCGTGAGCGCGGAATTACAATTAAGGCTCACGCAGTTAAACTTGACTACAAAGCCGACGACGGAAACACCTACGAACTCAATTTAATTGACACTCCCGGCCACGTTGACTTTAACTATGAGGTTTCACGCAGTCTTGCCGCCTGTGAGGGCGCCGTGCTGATTGTTGACGCGTCACAGGGTGTTGAGGCTCAGACTCTTGCTAACACTTATTTGGCTCTTGACCACGATTTAGAATTAGTACCTGTAATCAATAAAATCGACTTACCTGCCGCTGACCCAGAAAGAGTAGCAAAGGAAGTTGAGGATATTATTGGTCTTGATTGTAGCGAAGCTCCAAGAGTTTCAGCTAAAACTGGTGAGAACTGTGCTGATGTTCTCGAAAGCATTGTAAAACTTGTTCCACCACCTGAAAATCACGATAGCGAGCCACTTCGTGCCCTTATTTTTGACTCTGTTTATGACAGTTACAAGGGTGTTATTGTTTATGTTCGTGTTATGGACGGTAAAATAAAAGCCGGCGACACAATGCGAATGATGGCAACAGGCGCTGAATTTACCGTTGTTGAAGTGGGTTATATGCGCCCCACATTTATGGAAAAAGCAAAAGAACTCACATCAGGTGAAGTCGGTTACATAACCGCATCCATTAAAACAGTCAGTGACGCACGAGTTGGTGACACAGTAACTACTGCTGAAAACCCAGCGGCTGAGCCACTTGCAGGTTACAGAAAAGTTAACCCGATGGTTTTCTGCGGTGTGTACCCTGCTGACGGTGCTGACTATGAGGCACTTCGTGACGCTCTTGAAAAGTTACAGCTTAACGACGCAGCACTTTCCTTTGAGCCTGAAACATCGGGTGCTCTCGGCTTTGGCTTCAGGTGCGGTTTCCTTGGTCTTTTACACCTCGAAATTATTCAGGAAAGACTTGAACGTGAATATAACCTTGACCTTGTTACAACAGTTCCAAGCGTTATTTATAAAATTCACCTTACAAACGGTGAAATGATTGAAATTGACAACCCGAGCCATTACCCTGACCCTGCAACTATTGACTATTCCGAGGAGCCGACAGTTGAAGCCCACATTTACGCTCCGCCTGAGTACGTGGGAGCCATTATGGACCTTTGCCAAGACAGGCGCGGAACGTACGTCGGTATGACTTACCTTGACGCAGACCGTGTTGATTTACATTACAAATTGCCGCTTAATGAGATTATTTACGACTTTTTTGACGCACTTAAATCTCGCACAAGGGGTTATGCGTCTTTTGACTACGAACTTGCCGATTATCAAAAATCAAACCTTGTTAAACTTGATGTACTTCTTAACGGCGACACTATTGACGCTCTTTCATTCATTATTCATTCGGATAAAGCTTATTCAAGGGCACGAAAAATTGCCGAAAAGCTTAAGGATAATATTCCGCGTCAGATGTTTGAAATTCCCGTTCAAATTGCAATCGGCAGTAAGGTAATTGCCCGTGAAACCGTTAAGGCTATGAGAAAAGACGTTCTTGCAAAGTGCTACGGCGGTGACATTACACGTAAAAAGAAACTTCTTGAAAAACAAAAGGAAGGTAAAAAGCGTATGCGTCAGTTCGGTACTGTTGAAGTTCCGCAAGAGGCGTTTATGGCTGTGCTTAAACTTGACGATGAATAACCGTGAAAATATTTTAGAACGACTTAATCAATTAAATATTCCCTATGAACTTAAGGAACATACTGCCGCTTTCACAATGGACGAGCTTGAAGCTTTAGGCTTAAACAGCGAAAACACTATCTGCAAAAATTTGTTTCTTCGTGATTACAAGGGCAAAAGACACATGCTTGTAGTTCTGCGGGGCGATAAACAGGCAGATTTAGTGCTTATTCGCGGTGAGATAAACTCAACAAGGCTCAGCTTTGCCTCTGCCGAAAGATTAGAAAAGCACTTAAAGGTCTCCCAAGGCTCTGTTTCTCCGTTAGGACTTATCAATGACGAAAGCACAAATGTTGAAGTATATTTTGACAAAGACTTAAAGGGCGCTGAAAAACTGGGCTTTCATCCAAATGACAATACCGCAACGGTGTATTTAAGTTTTGAGAGTTTGGAAAAATATATTGACAGTACAAATCACAAAATTCATTTTATTACCGTATGAAAAATATTGGACTTTATTTGCATATTCCTTTTTGCCGTTCTAAATGCCCGTACTGTGATTTTTACTCCATGAGGGCAGATGAAAGCATAAAAAAGAGATATGTAACAGTATTAAAAAATCGAATATCCGCTGAAATGGCTGAATGTGGGTGTAAATCAGATACACTTTACATAGGAGGCGGCACGCCAAGTGTTTTAGGCGCCGACGCACTGTCTGAAATTGTGAATTTTGCAAAACCGTTTCTTACAAATAACGTTGAAATAACCGTGGAGTGTAACCCCTTTGGGTTAGACGGTGACTTTTTCCGTGTCTTAAACTCTTCCGGTGTAAACCGAATTTCAATGGGGCTTCAGTCGGCTAATGACGAAGAGAGACGAATTCTGGGCAGACTGTCAAACAGGGAAACAGTAAAAAATGCGGTTTTGTCCGCTCAAAAGTCAGGTATAGAAAATATTTCTCTTGATGTTATGCTCGGCATTCCCAATCAAACGGAAAAGAGCCTTAGAGAAACCCTTGATTTTTGCTTGTCCCTTTGTGTTCCGCATATCAGTTCATACATATTAAAACTTGAGGAAAATACCTTGTTTTTTAAGAAACAAAAGGAACTTAATTTACCTGATGATGACTTAGTGGCTGATATGTACCTGCAGGTCGGCGAAGCTCTTAAAAACAACGGAATTTTTCAGTATGAAATTTCAAACTACTCCAAAAAAGGCTTTGAAAGTCGCCACAACTTAAAATACTGGCATTGTGAGGAATATTTGGGGCTTGGGCCTTCTGCTCATTCATTTTTGAACGGCAAAAGATTTTATTTTGACCGTGATTTAAGTGCGTTTTTAGACAGCGCTCCCCCTATTCCCGACGGTAGCGGCGGCGATTTCACCGAATACGCAATGCTGTCTCTCCGGCTTTGTGAGGGGTTGCAAAACGAAAAAACATTAAAAAGATTTGGACATCAGATTCCAAATGAAATAATAAAAAAATCTCATAAATTTATTGAAAACGGATATATG
>CAMFPJ010000079.1 GCA_945971755.1 uncultured Clostridia bacterium | reverse complement strand
ACTATACAAAAAAAAGAAGAACAAAGATAATTCTTCATTCTTCCTTTAACTCATCTGGTAAAATGAAAATTGAATTATGTATTAAGGTGAATTAAATGAGAAATATTAAATACAAGCAAATTGCAAACGGTGTCAGGTCTCTTTGCGTGAACACGGAAAAATTCAAAACGAATTTTATTAACGTTGATATGTATGTGCCTGTGTCTGAAGAGCTTGCCGCACAGTATGTTTTAATTTCACTTTTAGGGCATACATCGAGCAAGTACACAACATTTAAGAGTTTTAATTCAAAGCTTGAAAGCCTTTACGGTGCGGATTTTTCTACATCAATCAGCAATTACGGTGACAATATCCGACTTAGTTTTTCTATTGAACTTCCCGACGATAGATTTTTACTGAACGGTGAAAAGATTTCGGGTGATGCGGTAGATTTTCTTACAGATATACTCTTAAATCCGTTTACAGATGGAGAAAAGTTTGATGAAGATGCATCTATACGTGAAATCCGTTTCACGCTTGAGGACTTAGAGGCAAAAAAGAATGACAAAAGGGCATACGCACTTTCACGCCTTAAACAGTTAATGTGTCAAAATGAAAAATACGGAGTTGACAGTGAAAAATTAGAAAACAATGTTAAAAATATGACTCCGAAAAAGCTTTTTACTGCTTATAAAAATCTTTTAAGCGAGGCTGAAATTGTTGTTACTGCCTGTGGTAGCATAAGTGAGGATATGCTCAACGAAAAGTTTACGGAATTTGCAGGTAAACTGCAAAACAGAAACGTAAAAAAACTTTTTTCCGAATTTGTGACTTCGGCATCGGAAATACGCAGTTTTACGGAAATTATGAAAATGAATCAGGCAAAGCTTGTTATAGGTCTTCGCAGCGGAATGAAAGATTCTTTTGACGACTATTATTCATACAAAATCATGACCGATGTTTTCGGCGGCGGACCTTATTCGAGGCTGTTTACCAATGTCCGTGAGAAAATGAGTCTTTGCTATTACTGCGGCGCCCGTCTCATAAGGCAAAAAGGAATAATATTCATTCAAAGCGGAATTGAACAGAACAATTTTGAAAAAGCAAAGAATGAAATTCTGAACCAACTTGAAATAATGAAAAAAGGCGAGTTTACGGATGAGGAATTGGAGTCTTCCAAAAAAGCGTTGTCAGACGCTTATCTGGGAGTTGAGGACAACCCCGCGGCGGTTTGCACGTATTTTGCTTCCCAGTGCTTTTCGGATGAGATAGTAACAGGCGAAGAAGAAGCAAAAGAGCTTTTGGCGGTTACAAGAGAAGACGTAATACGCTGTGCTAAAAGAGTTTTTGTTGACTCGATTTATCTTCTCAAGGGGGAGGATAACAATGAATAAAATAAAAGAAATAAATAACGAACTGTTAGGCGATAAATATTTTGAAATCGATCACAAATCCGGGCTTAAAATTTTTGTTTATCCTAAAGTAAACTTTTCGTCTTCCTACGCTATTTTCGGCACAAAATACGGCTCAATTGACAACTGCTTTAAGACAGAAGGAGACGAGGTTTACACAGAAGTCCCGGAGGGAATTGCCCACTTTTTAGAGCATAAGCTTTTTGAGAGTGAAGAACTTGACGCATTCGCAAGATATGCTGAAACAGGCGCATCTGCCAATGCTTACACAACGTTTGACAAAACTTGTTACCTTTTTTCTTGCTCGGCAAACTTTTCCTCATCTCTTGAAATTTTGCTTGACTTTGTAACAAAACCATATTTCACACCTGAAACGGTAAAAAAAGAACAGGGAATAATCGGTCAGGAAATTAAAATGACCAACGACGAGCCGGGCTGGGCATCGCTTTTCACACTTTTGAAAGCCATGTACAAGCACCACCCGGTGCAAATTGACATTGCAGGCACAACCGAGTCCATTGCGGAAATTACCGACGAGCTTTTATACAAGTGTTACAACACATTTTACAGCCTTAACAATATGGCTCTTGCGGTGGCAGGGAATGTAACGGTTGATGAGGTTTTAGAGGTTGCCGATAAAGTATTAAAGCCGGCAGAACCGCAAAAAATCGAACGCAGATTTGAAATTGAGCCTAAAGAGGTTGTCGCAAGAACTCTTGTGAAAAATCTGGAAGTTGCAAGGCCGCTTTTTGCAATCGGTTACAAGGAAGATGTGGGAACGGAGCGCAGAACTCTTAAACAGACAATGGAAAGCGAAATTATGCTTGATATTGTAGCAGGCAGAACTTCTTCTCTTTACGAGCGCATGATTGAAGAGGGGTTGGTTAATACCTCTTTCAGTGCGGAATATTTTGAAGGTGCGGGGTACGGCGCACACATTTTCTCGGGTGAAAGCGAAAACTACGAGAAAGTAAGAGAGTATATAGATAAAGAAATAATCAGTTTGCAGAAAGACGGAATAAACCCCGAGGAATTTGACCGTATAAAGAAAAAGCACTACGGCGAATTTATTATGAGCTTCGGTGACATCGGCTCAATAGCAAACTACCTTATTAACGACTATTTTAACGGCGACGGGCTTTTTGACGGGCTCTCGGTTCTTAAAAGTATTACCTTTGAGGATGTAAACCGAAGACTTCGCGAGGCTATTGATATTAACAATTCTTCAATGTCTGTTATTAGAGCAGACTGAAAGGAGTAAATAAATGAGGTTTTTAACTGACTATACACTGGTTGAATTTCCGAAACTCGGTTGGAAGTTTAATGTGTATGCAAATTTAGCGGAATTTACAATTCCGGGTTGGGACATTGACGTTACCATTCGATTTTACGGCGTTATTATTGCATTTGGCTTTATTCTTGCCGTTCTGTTCGGCGGCCGAATGGCTTACAAATGGAAAATGAGCCTTGACAAAATGCTTGACGTACTTCTTTACGGTACAGTTGCAGGGATAATCGGCGCACGTCTTTACTATGTTATTTTTGAATGGAACAGCTATAAGGATGACCTTCTTTCAATTTTCAAAATCTGGGAGGGCGGACTTGCAATTTACGGAGGAATTATCGGCGGAACAATTGCCGCTTACTTCGTTTGCAAAAAGAACGGCCTTGAATTTCTAAAGCTTTTGGACCTTTTCGGTATGAGCGTTCTTATCGGGCAGGGAATAGGCAGATGGGGCAACTTTACAAACCAAGAGGCTTTTGGTGTTAACACGGATCTTCCGTGGGGAATGTGGAGCGAAAAGGTTGCGGACTACATAAATGTCCACTATTCAACTCTTGTTGCGAGCGGAATTGAAATGGATTCCTCAGCTCCCGTTCACCCGACTTTTCTTTACGAGTCCGTTTGGTGTCTGCTTGGCTTCCTTGTACTTTACATTGTTTGCGAGCACTTCAGAAAATTTGACGGTCAGTTAATACTGGGCTACGGTATTATTTACGGCCTTGAAAGAACGGTTGTTGAGGGGCTGCGTACAGACAGTCTTTACATCGGTCAAACAAATATCCGCATTTCGCAGGTGCTTTCTTTAACGATTGCTGTTTTGTGTCTTATAATTACAATTGTAAAATTTGTTCAGATTCACAGACGAAATGTTTATAAAGTAAATGAATACAAGGAGAAGAAAAGTGCAGATAATTGACGGTAAAGCAGTATCCGCTGCAGTGCGTGACCGCATTAAAGCAGAGGTTTTGGAATTAAAAAGTAAGGGTAAACAAACAGGACTTGCCGTTATTATTGTAGGTGAGGACCCTGCTTCAAAGGTTTATGTCAGTAACAAGAAAAAGGGTTGTGAGCAAGTTGGGATAAATTCTTTTGAATATGCCCTGCCCGAAGAAACCACAACAGAAGAGTTACTCACGCTTATAGGTGAACTCAATAATGATGACAAGGTGGACGGAATACTTTGCCAACTTCCTCTCCCTAAGCATATTGATGAGCAAACAGTTATCAATTCAATCGTTCCCGAGAAAGATGTTGACGCATTCCACCCGACGAATACGGGTCACATTATGATTGGTGACTATTCATTTTTGCCCTGCACACCGGCAGGTATTATTGAAATGCTTAACTTTTACAATATTGAGATAAGCGGGAAAGAATGTGTAGTAATCGGCAGAAGTAATATTGTCGGAAAACCCATGGCAATGCTCCTTTTACAAAACAGCGGTACAGTTACGGTTTGCCATTCAAAAACCGCCGATTTGTCTGATGTTACCAAAAGGGCAGATATTCTCGTTTCTGCGGTCGGCAAAGCAAACTTTGTTACTGCCGAAATGGTAAAAGACGGCGCGGTTGTAATTGATGTGGGTATGAACAGAAATGCAGAGGGTAAGCTTTGCGGAGACGTTGATTTTGAAGCTGTTAAGGATAAATGCTCTTTTATTACACCTGTTCCCGGCGGTGTCGGCCCAATGACAATCACAATGCTTCTTAACAACACTCTTACTGCGTCCAAAAACAGAATTAAATAAAAAAGAAACCGACAATTTTTCTGTCGGTTTGTCGTTACGGTACATAAATATTACAAAAAATATGCGTTGGAATATGCTTTGTAACCCTGCGAGTCACAAACAACAATTCTAAAGTATTTTTCACCTTTCTTAACTTTGAATGTGGCTTCGGTTACCGTTTCACCGTCATCCGCATTTTTAATTTGGCAGTCGCGGGAACACGGAATATAGGAAATTGCACGGGCGTCACTCGTTTTAACGGTTACAGTGCCGTCTTCATAAGTAATACCTAAAATCTTAGGTCCTGTGTGACAGTATGTGCCTGTTGATGAATAAAACAGACCGCTTTTAAGTGAAGAAGTAACGTCTTCATATTTAAGAGATTTTGACGCAAGCATAATATATCCGCCGTATGAGTCACAGTCAGGTGAGAAGTCAGGGTAGAGATTGTGATTGTCGTCGGTTGAAATGCAGTAAAGCTTTGAACCTTTACGGAGTAAATCGTCATAAGCGTGGCCGTTGTCATCGTCAAAGCCGCACACAACACAGCCGTAATTAGTTATTTCCATTGCGTCCGCATTTGTGTAGCGGATATATTGAGGATAACTTTCAAGACTCCAGGTCGGGTGGTTGTAGGTAACAAAAAAGCCGTTATTTTTACCGGTTTTGATAAGGCGGTTTATGCCCATTTTGGTATATGGTCTGTAAAGTGAAGCGGTTTTCTTATCAACCTTTACCATTTTTCTGTTTTTTCTTGCGTTGCCCCAAAGGTAAGCGGGGCTGAAGCAAACCTCTTCGTCATTTTCGGGAGAAAGAGCGATTAAGCAAATATGACACGTTTTACCGTGACTTCCGCTTGACTCAATTTCATAACCGTTAAGCATAAGAAATTCATCATCGGTTAAGTCATTGTGCGGAACGAAAATTTCGTGGTCGGTAATTGCAAGAATACTGTACCCGTGAGCTTTGTAGTCATTTTTTAACTGTTCAGGAGATTTTTGACCGTCTGAAAGGGTAGAGTGACAGTGCAGATTTGCACGGTAATATTTTAAGTTTTCATTCTCTTCGGGGAGCAAAATTTTCTTCATAGAAACCACCTTCCCATTCAATAAATCAATTTTATCAAACTTTTATTTTTCAGTCAATAGTGAGGGAACTTTATGATTTACGACAATTGGATGAGTTTTATAAAGGATGACGTAAAAATAACGGAAATTGTAATTCCCGGCGCTCACAACGCCGGAAGCTACGGAATGAAAAAGATGGCAGAGTGCCAAAAGGACAATATTTATACTCAGTTTAAGTACGGTATGAGGCAGTTTTGCCTAAGACTCAGCGAGGGTAAAAACGGCGAAATATTCTTGGCTCACGGGATGAGTTTTATAAAGGATGACGTAAAAATAACGGAAATTGTAATTCCCGGCGCTCACAACGCCGGAAGCTACGGAATGAAAAAGATGGCAGAGTGCCAAAAGGACAATATTTATACTCAGTTTAAGTACGGTATGAGGCAGTTTTGCCTAAGACTCAGCGAGGGTAAAAACGGCGAAATATTCTTGGCTCACGGAATAACAAAAGGCGACTTATTTGAAAATGCCCTTAAAGATATTCAAAGAATTTTGGAAGAGTACCCAACCGAAGTTCTGCTTCTTGACATAAGGGAATATCAGCCTCAAAAATTCGGCCCTGTTACGCTTAAATACAAAGCAGACGTACATAAGGTAGAGTCATTGATGGAAAAGTACATAAACCCTAAAGATAATGCTTATTATGATTTCGAAAACATCAGCGATGTAACCCTTGGGGACATAAGAAATTCAGGAAAAAGATTTATTTTGATAAATTCCGATGAAAACTATAAGTTCAGTAAAAACTGTGAGCAAATTACACCTTGGAACGTTAAGGTGAACGGCTTAAAGGCTGAAAACTTCAGAATTCATGCAACAGACTTTTTTGAAACAGAGCACACAGACGGGCTTTATTGGTTCCAAACTCAGCAAACACCTAATCTCGGCACAGAAGTAGGCGTTACCACACCCATTAAGCTTGATGAAAGTATGCGGCCTTATTTTCACGAAATAATAGAGAAAATCGCAAACACAAAAAGTTATCTTTCGCAGGCAAATATTATCGCAGGAGACTTTATGACAAAAGATTATATGAAAAGCGAGCTGATATTAAATCTTAATCTCTTAAAAAACAATGTTAAAGATAATTTAAGAGAAAAGTATAGGGAGGGGCTTGAATGGAACTGACTGTTTTAGGAAAATACGGGCCTTACG
>CAMFPJ010000078.1 GCA_945971755.1 uncultured Clostridia bacterium | reverse complement strand
AAACAACAAAGCTTAATAAAAATTCTTGCACAAGACCCAAGACCCGCATATAAAAATGATGACGGAACGGAATACGGAATAAAATTTTCTGATTACAATATTAGATTTACGGTAAAAGACAAAGTTTTAACCGTTACCAAAACTGAAAAAGCATAGAAAATGGGGCTGTAAAAACAGCCCCATTTTAATACGTCAGATACAATTATTTAATATTAAAATTCTTACAATCGCTTATTATCTTAAATTTTCGCTTTGTATTATCTCTCGGAATTACTTTTAACTTTTCCACGGAAATATTTTCAGCGTGTCTTACAAAAATCCCATAAGCATTAAGATTTCTGAATCTGTTTGACTCGGGGTATTCCCGCTCTTGTTCAGGAACCTTAAGTCTGAAATCTCGATAATCTTTACCCGGAGCATATTTAACAGAAATATCTCGTAAATACACATCTTTTACTTTTTGAGTGGGTATTCCCATAATCATAATCGGAATTTCTGCGTTTATCGCTTTTACAGAAGAAATATTTATGTTTTTTAGCTCGCCCCTGCTCTCAAGTTCAGGCAAATGATTTCTGTTTCTGTTGTTAAGACGTATAAAAACAGGGCAAGCCATTGAATCAATTTCAACATTTCTGATATTAACATTTGAAACTACAGAACCGTCACAAGACTCAATAGAAATACCCGATGCGGCGGCAGGAAAAATGTCGTTAAGATAGAATTTACAATTTTCGACAGTAATATCCGAAATATCCAAAGAACTTTCCGTACCGATTTTGAAAGCGTTTGTACACGAAATAACTTCACAATTCCCCACATAAACATTGTTCATAGACCTTTTACACGCAATATCGTGAGAATTTTTAATGACTATTCCGTCATCGCCTGTCGAAACAAAGCAGTTCTCAATTGTAACATTAGATGAGCCGGAAACATCAATTCCGTCAGAATTTGCAATGTGTCGGTTATTATTGATTATAGTATTTGTAACGCTGACATCATTACAATTATTTATATTGAGAGTCCAAAAGGCAGAGTTTTCTAGAATTATGTTTGATACTCTCACCTGCTCACAGTTTTGAAAATGAACAAGAAAGCCGTATTTTGATTTATGCGCAAAACGAATGCGTTTTCTGTATTCCTGGCGCATATCCCAAACGTCTAAAGCTTTTCTAAAAGGTTCTGTTTTGGGTGGCAAATGCGGTTTTATTGAGTAAAAATTACCCTCACCGCAAATTTTACCCGGCCCAAGAACAGCAATATTATCACAGTTTTGAGCAACAATAAGACCGTTTTTTATGTAATCTTCTCGGTTATCGGGAGTAAGTGTGTTGTGAACAAAATCTTCGGGTTTATGTGACGCAACTAAAGACGACTCTTTTGTGATAAATACCGCCACATTACTTTTGAGAAAAACTGTACCTGTTGTAAAAGCGCCACCCTCAACAAGAACAATTCCCCCACCGTTTTCACTGCATTTCAAAATGGTTGAGTTTATTGCATCTGCATTATTGATGTTTGCATTATTAGGAAGTGCACCGAAAGAAAGTACACTGTAAATATTTTCAGTAGGAACAGAAATATTTTTATTTATATATTTATCAAAGGGTATATTCTCATAAAAATCGCCTTTATAAACCTCAGAAAAAACTTCATCACCGGTAATTTTGAAATCACTTTGAAGTTTAGGAAAAAAAGAACTGATATGGTTTACCAAACGGCTCATATCATCACCTCAAAGAAATTATATCATATTTCAGATAATTTAGAAAGCTGTAATGAAATTTTATTTTTTGCATAAAATTATCAGAGAAACTAACAGAGGTGATTTTATGTGCGGAATCGCAGGAGAAGTATCATATTCAGGTGCAGTAGCAACACATAAAGATTCTTTTTTAAGAATGCAAAAACTGCTCCACCCGAGAGGTCCTGACCAAAGCGGTGAATATACAGAAGAAAATGTCACTCTTCTTCATTCAAGGCTTTGTGTTATTGATATTGAAAACGGAAAACAACCGATGATTACCAATAAAGGACAAAATAAATATGCGATAGTCTATAACGGCGAACTTTATAACACGGAAGAAATCAGAAACGAACTTAAAATTAAAGGATTTAAGTTTAACGGACACTCGGACACAGAAGTAATATTAAAATCATACGTTGCTTGGAAAGAAGATTGTGTTAAAAAATTTAACGGAATTTTTGCGTTTTGTATATGGGATAGCGAAGAACAGAAGTTGTTTTTTGCCCGAGACAGAATGGGCGTAAAACCCTTATTTTACACTACCGACGGGAACTCATTCATATTTGCATCGGAAATCAAGGCTTTACTTGCACATGAATGTGTAAAGGCTGAAATAGATGAAAATTCCATAGCAGAAATAATGTTTATCGGCCCCGGCAGAACACCCGGCTGCGGAGTGTTTAAGAATATTAACGAAGTGAAGCCTGCAACCTGCGGAGTATTTCAAAGAGGCGGAATTAAGTTTTGGAAATATTGGACATTGAAAGATAAAGAGAATAACGATACATTCCCCGAATGTGTTGAAAAAGTTCGGTATCTCGTAACTGACTCAATCAAACGGCAGTTAATTTCTGACGTACCTGTCGGAACTTTTCTTTCAGGCGGACTTGATTCAAGTATTATTTCTTCAATCGCAAATTCGCATTTTAAGGCTCAAAACAAGACCTTAAAAACATTTTCGGTTACTTATAAAGATAATTCAAAGTATTTTACCGCAAGCAAATTTCAGCCCAATTCAGACGAAGAATACATCAAAATTATGTCAAATTATTTAGGCTGTGAACATCATTTAATTACACTTGATACCGACAATCTCGTTGAATGTTTGTTTTGCGCAGTTGATGCACGAGATTTGCCGGGAATGTCTGATGTTGACTCTTCCCTGCTTGCATTCTGTAAGGAAATAAAAAAAGAATGTACCGTTGCACTTTCCGGTGAATGTGCAGATGAAATCTTCGGCGGATATCCTTGGTACAGAGATAAAGAAATTCGTATGATTAACGGTTTCCCTTGGGCACAGTCAACAGATTACCGAAAGAGTTTTATACGAGACGATGTAAAACTACCTGACGCTCGTGAATATGTGGCAGAAAGATATAAAAATACTATTATTAATACTTCAAAAATTGAAGGCTTGAACCAAACGGAGTCACGAATGAAAGAAATGATGAAATTGAATTTAGAGTGGTTTATGCAAACTCTTCTTGACCGAAAAGACAGAATGAGTATGTACTCAGCACTTGAGGTTAGAGTTCCGTTTTGTGACCACAGAATTGCAGAATATCTTTACACGGTTCCATGGGAATACAAAGACTATAAATCATACGAAAAAGGACTTTTGCGTGAAGCTGCAAGAGATATTTTGCCTGAAGATGTGCTCTGGAGAAAGAAAAGTCCCTACCCAAAAACACACAACCCCAATTATACCAAAGCGGTCAGTGAAATTCTTTCAGATATAATTTCCAATCCCAATGCACCAATACTGAGTTTTATTAAGAAAGATGCTGTTGAGTCGCTTTTGAAAGCTCAAAGAGCCGAGCCGTGGTACGGACAACTAATGACTACACCGCAAACAATAGCTTACTTTATTCAAATTAACTATTGGCTTGAAAAATTTAATTTAAGTATAAAATGAAAAACTCCCATACGGGAGTTTTTTATATCTTATCAAATCTTTTTAGTTTATCACGTATATCGTCTTTGAAAATGAACTGATAATCATTATTTTCCATTATCTTTGTACTTTTCATTATTTTGTGAAGTCCGCGCGTTCTTGCCTTTTCCGGTTCTTCAGTAACATTGCAGCGAATGTCCAACTCTTCCTCAAATCTTTCTGCTATATCAAACAGTAGTGCGCCGCCTCCGCAAAGTGTAATTCCGTGGTCTGCTGCATCACCTAAAAGCTCCGGTGAAATATTTTTCAAACAAGAATGTATTTCAGCAACAAGAATTTTTATCTGTTCATCAACAAACGGGAAAATTTCAGTTGAAGTGACTTCAAAAGAAATGGGCATTTCGTCAATTCCGCTTTTACCTGAGGCCATCAAAGAAACTTCACTGTCACGGTTTTCGGCAAATGCAATTTTATGCTTAATCGCCCTTGCCGTATGCGGCCCGATTATTATGTCTCGGTCTTTTTTCATATGCTTTATAATTGCTTCGTCAATATCAAAACTGCCGCGACGAACAGTTGATGATGCGGCAACCGTTCCCATTGAAACAATTCCGAGTTCAGTAGTTTGGTGACCTAGATCAATTACCATTCTTCCACCCACTTTTTCCTCAGATATACCTGAGCCAAAAGCAGACGCTAAAATTCCGTCCGCAAGGCAAGCTCTGCCAGCTCCCGCTCTTGTTACAGCGTCGAGAAAAATCTTTTTTTCAAGGCTTGAGACGTCAGACGGTAAAGAAATCAGAACATTCGGCTTGTAAATTCTGTTGCCGCAAACCTTTGACAGATAATATGTCAACAATTTTTCTGCAAAAGTAAATTCGGAGACAACCCCGTTTGTAATTACTCTTGTGACGTTAATATCATCATCTGTTCTGCCGTCAAGATTATCAGCATTTTTGCCGAAGGCTATGGGTACACCGCTTTCGGCAGAAGTAGCTATCGCTGAAAATTCATCGACAACATTTATATTATTTTCAGTGCACATTTTAAGTGAATATGAGCCGAAATCGACTCCTATTTTTATGCCTTTCACGGTATATCACCACCTTTTAAGAAAGATTAAGCGCTTATTTCTTTCTGAACTGTTCTTTAAGTCTTAAATCTTTTGAAAGTATTTTCTTACGAAGGCGAATACTTACAGGAGTAACCTCCATAAGCTCATCGTCTTTAATAAATTCCATTGACTGTTCAAGGCTTAAAACAGAATGGGGTACAAGCCTTAATGCATCGTCGGAGCCTGAAGCACGGGTGTTTGTCAAATGCTTATTCTTGCAAACATTACATACAATATCTTCTGCTTTTGCACATTCACCGACAATCATACCTTCGTAAACAGGAACACCGGGGCCCACAAACAATCTGCCTCTGTCTTGAGTGTTAAATAGACCGTAAGCAGATGTTTCACCTGTTTCGTGAGCAACAATCGAGCCGCGCTCTCTTGTTTGAATGTCGCCTTTATATTCCTCATATCCTGCAAACAGATTATTCATAATACCGTTACCGTTTGTATCGGTCATAAATTCCGAGCGGTAACCGATAAGTCCACGGGCGGGAATACGGAATTCAAGGTGAGTTGAGCCACCGTCACGGGTACCCATATTTTCAAGTTCACCGCGTCTTGAACCGATTTTCTGCATAACATTGCCCACATATTCTTCGGGAACTTCAACAATAAGTAATTCAATCGGCTCTAAAAGCTTACCGTTTTCAAGTTTTGTAATTACCTGAGGTCTTGAAACCTGAAATTCATAACCTTGTCTTCTCATTGTTTCAATCAAAATTGAAAGATGCAGTTCACCGCGTCCGGAAACCTTGAAAGTGTCTGTACTCTCTGTTTCTTCAACTCTCATACTAACATTTGTCTCAACTTCTTTGAAAAGTCTGTCGCGAAGATTACGTGAAGTAACATATTTTCCCTCTTTGCCGGCAAACGGGCTGTCATTCACCATAAAATTCATCGAAATTGTTGGCTCGTCAATTTTAACAAACGGAAGTGGTTCGATACAGTTAGGATCACAAATTGTTTCACCAATATTAAGGTCCGCAATACCGGAAACGCATATAATATCACCTGCCGCTGCCGATTCGACTTCAACTCGCTTTAATCCGTCAAACTGATAAAGACGTGAAATTTTAACATTTTCAGTTGTTCCGTCTGTTTTGCAAAGAACAACACTGTCATTTCTTTTGAGTGTACCTCTCTCCATTCTGCCTACGCCGATTCTGCCGATGTAATCATCATAATCAAGACTTGAAAAAAGCACCTGAACAGGCTCATCCACCTCACCTTTAGGAGGTTCAATGTTTTCTATAATCATATCGAATAAAGGACGCATATCACCCTCACGCACCGTGGGGTCAAGAGAAGCATAACCGTCTCTTGCGGAAGCGTAAATCACCGGGAATTCAAGTTGGTCATCATTTGCGCCGAGCTCAATGAACAAATCAAGCACTTCATCAATAACTTCATCAGGTCTTGCACCCTGTCTGTCAATCTTATTTACAACAACCAATACTTTCTTTTCAAGCGCCAATGCCTTTCTCAAAACAAATCTTGTTTGGGGCATACAACCTTCAAATGCGTCAACAAGGAGTAATACTCCGTCAACCATAGTCAAGATTCGTTCAACTTCACCGCCGAAATCTGCGTGTCCCGGAGTGTCAACAATATTTATTTTTACATCTCCGTACTGAACAGATGTGTTTTTGGAGAGAATGGTAATTCCGCGTTCTCTTTCAAGGTCATTTGAGTCCATAACTCTTTCCTGAACAACCTCATTTGACCTAAAAATACCGCTCTGTTTCAAAAGTTCGTCAACAAGTGTAGTTTTACCGTGGTCAACGTGAGCTATAATAGCAATATTCCTTAAGTTATCTCTTCTTTTCACGTGTTTCACCTTCATATAAAATATCAAATAGTTATTTTATCACTAATTCATCAATAACGCAACATAAAAATAATAAACCTGTCTCTTATACACATCTCCGAGCCCACGAG
>CAMFPJ010000077.1 GCA_945971755.1 uncultured Clostridia bacterium | reverse complement strand
GTGGCGCAGCCGCACCTGTTGCAGGTCGTATTTTTGAAAATATTCTCGCATATCTCAACATTGACCCGCAGTACAGCGACAGTGAAATTGAGAGCGCAACGATAACTGCTCCGAATCTCGTGGGACAGACCACCACTTCGGTTGTCGGCAGTGCATCAAAATTCAGCGTTCGCGTAGTCGGCGAAGGTGAAAAGGTAATCTCACAGGTTCCGTCATTCGGTCAGTCAATGCCGAAAAACGGCGTAATCGTTGTTTACACTGAAGAAAATGCCGCAAGACAAACAAGTACAGTTCCGAAACTTGTTGGACTTTCAGTAGCGGAAGCAAACAGAACAGCCGTTAATGCGGGCTTCAACATTAAAGTTTCCGGCACAACTCAGGCAACAGGCGAAATCCTTTCTTATAAGCAAAGCGTTCCCGAAGGCACAAGCGCCGAAGCAGGAACAACAATTACAGTTTACTTTAGGTCCGAACAGGACGTTTCCGACTAAATTTAATAAAGAGGTAAATCTATGAAGCTTTCTGCACTCCTTAAAGGAACCGGAGCAAATGCTCCGTTGCAGGACGTTGAAATAGAAAATGTAACGGACAAATTATCGGAAGTAAAAGAAAATACACTTTTTGTTTGTATTGACGGTGACACATTTGACGGAAACGAGTTTGTAGAAGAGGCACTTTCAAGGGGCGCTGTTGCGGTTGTTTCCGAAAAGGAAACGGCGGCAGACATTTCGGTTAAGGTTTTATCTTCCCGAAAGGCTCTTTCCGTAATTGCTTCAAACTTTTACAAAAACCCGTCAAAGAGCCTTAAAATCATCGGAATTACAGGCACAAACGGAAAAACAACAACGGCATTTTTGGTAAGACATATTATTGAAGGTTTTGGTAAAAAATGCGGACTAATCGGCACTGTGGGTAACATCACAGATGAGAAAATCACTTCGTCTAATCTGACTACTCCCGAACCGACTGAATTACAAAAAGTGTTTCGCAAAATGGTTGATAACGGCTGTGAATATTGCGTTTCAGAGGTGTCCTCTCAAGCGCTTTCACAAAGCCGAACTGAGGGAGTGCGGTTTTCCGCAACCGCTGTTACCAATATTACTCCCGAGCATCTGAATTATCATTTGAATATGCAAAATTACATAGATGCAAAGCTTAAACTTTTTGAAGATGCTGATTTTGCCGTGGTAAATACTGATGACAGGAACATTCTCAAAAACCGAGAAAAAATAAACTGTAGGCAAATAACGGTTTCATTAAAAAACGAAACTTCGGACTATTTTGCAAAGAATATTGTTTCGAGCGCAGACGGAGTCGAATTTGACTTGGTTAGCGGCGGCACATATCATGTAAAGCTTTCATTACCCGGCGTTTACAATACTTACAACGCACTTTGTGCCGTGGCAATTTGCACGGAACTTGGTTTTGATTTAGAAAGAACCGTTAATTTGCTCAAAGGCTTTGACGGAGTCCTCGGCAGATGTGAAAAAGTGCCGGTCAACGCAGATTTTACCGTGCTTATTGATTACGCCCACACTCCCGACGGCTTTCAGAACATTCTTAAATCTGTCCGTGAATTTACTGAAAATCGGCTTATTACCGTTTTTGGCTGCGGAGGGGATAGGGACAGGAGCAAAAGAGCGATAATGGGTAAAATTGCAAGCGAGCTTTCCGATGTTGTTGTAGTAACCGACGATAACCCGAGAACAGAAAACCCCGTTCGAATAATCAGCGATATTTTAGAGGGTATAAGCACCGAAAAATCGCATTTTGCGGTTGTTTCCGGCAGAAAAGATGCAATAGGTTTTGCTCTTGGTATTGCCCAAAAAGGCGACACGGTGTTACTGCTCGGTAAAGGACATGAAAAATATCAAATAACCGCAAAGGGTAAAATTCCCTTTGATGAACGGCAAATAATAAAAGAGTTTTTTGAACAGGACGAAAAATTATGGAATTGTCATTAAAAGAAATAGCATCTGCTTTGGGAACAGAAATTCAAAGCGACAAAATAATCACAAAAATTTCAACGGACAGCCGTGATATTGACGAAAACACTCTTTTCTTCGCAATTAAAGGTGAAAGATTTGACGCTCACGATTTTGCAAAGCAGGTGGAAGAAAACGGCGCGGCAGCATTGGTTTGTCATAAAAAAGTTGACGTTTCCTGCCCTGTAATTTATGTTGAAGACACTAAAAAGGCGCTTCTTGATTTATCGTCATATTACAGAAAAAAATTCAAAGATTTAATTCTTATCGGTCTTACGGGCAGTGTAGGCAAAACTACAACAAAAGAAATGACAGCCTGCGTAATGAGCAGAAAATATAACACCCTTAAAACCGAGGGCAATTTCAATAATGAAATAGGAATGCCGAAAACGCTTTTTCGCATTGATGACACTGTTGAGTGTGCCGTAATTGAAATGGGAATGAGTGAGTTTGGTGAGATTTCAGCACTTACAAATGCCGCACTTCCCGACGGTGCAATAATTTCAAACATAGGTGTTTCGCATATTGAAAATTTGGGTTCAAGAGACGGAATATTCAAAGCAAAAATGGAAATGCTGGAAGGTCTTAAAAAAGGCGGACCATTGGTGCTCAACGGTGATAACGATAAGCTTTCAACCGTTAAAACAGATGAATTCAACGTTATTTTCTTCGGAATTGAAAATGAAAACTGTGACGTCAGAGCAACCAAAATTCAAGAACACGATTTGCAGACAGATTTTACCGTTACAGGCATTTACGGTGAGCAAAAAGTCACAATTCCGACAGTTGGTATTCACAATGTTTATAACGCACTTTCGGCAATTTGTATCGGTGCAAATTTTGGAATATCACTTGAAGATGCGGCGAAAGGACTTAAAGATTACGTTCCATCCGGTATGAGACAGCGGATAAAACAAGTCGGCGGTATTACCTTTATTGAAGATTGCTACAATGCAAGCCCCGACTCACAAAAAGCCGCAATAAATTCTCTTTGCACAGTAGCAACCGGCAGAAAAATTGCAGTTTTGGGCGATATGTTGGAGTTGGGTTCTTATACGGAGACTGCCCACAGAACAGTAGGCGAGTACGCGGCAGAACAAAAAATTGATATGCTTTTTACATTGGGAGAAAATTCAAAATATATGGCTGACAGTGCAAGAAAGAACGGACTTTCCCAAGCGTTTGAGTTTTCAGACAAAGAAAGTCTTGCAAATGCACTGCTCGAAACAGTTCAAGACGGCGACACAATAATCTTCAAGGCAAGCAGAGGCATGAAACTTGAAGAGGTATTTAATATAATTTACGAAAAAAAGGACGTTTAACGGAGGGATTAAAATGAACATATATTTAGCATTAGTCCTTGTAGCAGTTATAAGCTTTGGAATTTCATTTGGCTTAGGCTTTGCGGTAATTCCGTGGCTTAAAAAACTAAAATTCGGTCAAAATATTCTTCTCGAGGACGGTCCCGTTTGGCACAAGTCAAAGCAAGGCACTCCCACAATGGGCGGAATAATGTTTATGATAAGCACAGTTGTTTCAACTGTTGCGGTTTTAATTACCGACTATTTCCTCAAGGGCAACATTTTTACGGGTGACACGGCAGTTCCAAATGCTATGAAGGTAAAACTTGTAGGTGCAATTCTTCTCGCACTCGGTTTCGGTATAATCGGCTTTGCAGATGACTATATTAAAGTTGTAAAAAAGCGTAATTTGGGTCTTACGATCATTCAAAAATCAATTGCGCAAATCGTTTTAATGCTTGGTTACCTTGCCACTCTTTACTTAAACGGTTTAACTTATATGCGAATTCCGTTTGTAGGTGCAGTTGACCTTAAGTGGTTCTTTTGGATTTTCGGCGTAGCAGTAATTTACGGCACGGTAAACGCAGTTAATTTTACAGACGGCATAGATGGACTTTGTGCCAGCGTAACGGCGGTTACGGCACTTGCTTTCGTAATTGCCGCTCTTATGAGTAAATTTTTCGGAATCAGTCTTTTATCCGCAGCGCTTTTCGGCGGATGTATCGGATATCTTATCTGGAACTGGCATCCGTCAAAAGTAATGATGGGTGACACAGGCTCAATGTTTTTAGGCGGTCTTGTTGCAGGTCTTGCTTATGCAATTGACTGTCCGCTTATCCTTTTACTTTTCGGTATTCTTTTCGTAATTGAAGCAATGTCGGATGTTTTGCAAATCGGTTACTTCAAAGCAACACACGGCAAGAGAATTTTCAAAATGGCACCTATACACCACCACTTTGAAATGAGCGGTTGGAAAGAGGTTAAAATTGTAACGGTATTTACTTTCATTAACCTTGTCGGTTGTGTTTTGGGCCTTGCAGTTTATTATTTCGGAGTTGTAAAATAATCAGTTTGAATTTGGTCGGGCGGTGAGAAAATGGCAAGTCAGAAAACAAAAAAGAAAAATTCCGTGTTAAGTTATATTTGGGCAAAAGGCTCAATAGATATTCCGTTTTTCGTTTTGCTTATTACGATTGTAACCGCAGGACTTGTTATGCTCTTCTCTGCAAGCTACACATACAGTTACTATAACCGCGGCGGCAGTACGGTAATTTTTGTAAGACAGCTTGAATTTGTTATTCTCGGACTTTTTTTGATGTGGGTTGTGTCAAGAATTCGCTACGAATATTTCCGTGCGTTGACAATGGTTGTTACGGTAGTATCAATAGGACTTCTTTTGCTTGTACTTGTGCTTCCAGAATACAGACCGGGTTTTAAGCGTTGGATAAACCTTGGATTTACAACCTTCCAGCCTTCCGAAATTGCCAAAATAGCACTTATTATGCTTTTGGCTTATTTACTTGAAAAAAACAGTAAGGTTGTTACCGGCTCTAAACCGAGCAACCTGAAAATTTGTCAAAGTATCAGCAACATGACAAACGGCAGGTTAGTAATCAATCAGTCTTTTGTTGCCGTAATCGGTTACGGACTGATAATTCTCAGCTTTGCGGGTCTTGTTTATCTTGAACATCACGTTTCGGGCACACTGCTTATTCTGTGCCTCGGCATTATAATGCTTTGGATGGGTGAGGTAAAACTTCCGTGGTTTGTAATAATCGCCGTGGCAGGCGTTTTGCTTATTGCACTTCTTATTTTCAAACCCGATGTTCTTGCAAAATACGCAGGTGAACGAATAGTTGCATGGCTTGATAAAGATTATGACCCTATGGGCGCACGATGGCAGACTAACAATTCGCTTTATGCTATCGGCTCCGGCGGACTTCTCGGCACGGGACTCGGTCAGTCAAAGCAAAAGCACCTTTACGTTTCAGAACCGCAGAATGACTTTATTTTCTCAATCATTTGCGAAGAGCTGGGCTTTGTGGGCGCAGTAGCGATAATCATACTTTTTGCTTTGCTTATTTACCGAGCAATAAAAATCGGTATGCGTGCAAAGGATAAATACAGCTCAATGCTTGTAATAGGTATTGCATTCCAAATCGGAATTCAGGTTGCTCTTAACATTGCAGTTGTTAGCGACTTTATGCCGAATACCGGTATTTCACTTCCGTTCTTCTCAGCAGGCGGTACATCAGTCGTTATCTTGCTGATGGAAATGGGCATGATACTTTCCGTTTCACGAAGTATCACAAAGAAGGAGTAAGATATGAAATTTTTATTCGTTGCAGGGGGCACCGGCGGTCACATTAACCCCGCCGTTGCAGTTGCGTCTGAAATAAAGCGGCTTTATCCGAATGCCGAAATTCTTTTTGTAGGTACAAAAAACCGCATGGAAACAAAAATTGTTCCTGCGGCAGGGTTTAGGATAAAAACTGTTGAAATGAACGGTTTTTCAAGAAAATTCAGTTGGGACGGTATAAAAAGCAATATTAAAACTGCCGTATTAACCCTTAAATCTTCGGGTGAGGCAAAGAAAATTTTGAAAGAATTTTCACCCGATGTTGTAGTGGGCTTCGGCGGTTACGTAACAGGACCTGTGCTTCGCACGGCAGCAAAAATGGGAATTTCCACTTGTATTCATGAGCAAAACGCTTTTCCGGGAGTTGCCAATAAAGCTCTTGCAAAAATGGTTGATAAAGTAATGCTCACTTCTCCCGAAGCAGAGAAATATATGAAATGCAAAAATGTTCCCGTTGTGACGGGACTTCCCGTTCGCAGACAAATTTTGCAGGCAGACAGAAATTCCGCAAGACTTAAACTCGGAGTAAAAAACGACGAAATGCTTGTTCTTTCAATGGGAGGTTCATTGGGCGCAAATGCAATCAACACCGCAGTTGTGGGAATGCTTACAGAACTTCATAGAGAAAAAAATATTAGGTTTATTCACGCGACAGGTCAGTACGGAAAATGGGTTCCGGAAAAACTTCGTGAAAACAACGTGCCTTTCGGCGACGGAACAAATATTGACCTTCGTGAGTATATAAATGATATGGACGTGTGTCTTCCCGCCTGCGACCTTGTAATCAGCAGGGCAGGGGCAAGCTCGATTTCGGAAATCAGTGCACTTGCAAAACCGTCAATTCTGATTCCGTCTCCGAATGTAGCTGAAAATCACCAGTTTCACAATGCAAATACCTTGGCTCAAGACGGCGGCGCAGTTTTAATTGAGGAGAAAAACTTAACACCTGAAATTCTGTCCGCAACGGTTAAAAATCTTAAAGATAACCGCCAAAAGCTTGATGAAATTTCAGTAAACGCCGCTATGAAGGCAAAAACAAATGCACTTTCCGAAATTTGCAAAATCGTAATAGCCC
>CAMFPJ010000076.1 GCA_945971755.1 uncultured Clostridia bacterium | reverse complement strand
GTTATTGTTGCGGTGGAACCTGTTGTAGCGTCTGTTATCGGTATTGCTGTTTACAATGAAACATTAACTCCCGAAAAACTTTTGGGAATAATTTTTGTGCTTTGTGCGGTGGTTATTTGCAGTAAAGATTAGTGTCCCAAAATGAAATATGCTTGTGATGGCGAAGATAAATTTTGTATTCGGAATTTATCTCTGATATTTTATTGGTAAGAGCAAAAATATCTTCACTTCGGTGATAAGCCGCAATATTAAGTTTCGGCTTTCTTTGAAGAGTATTCTTTGCGCCGATTAGCATTTCTCGTTCTGAACCTTCTGTATCAGCTTTAATGTATGTAAATTTTCGGCTTAACGAGTCCACGGTTATTGACGGTACGGTAATACCGTCATTTTTAATTCTGCCGCCTCTGCCCTTGTTTCCACCGAACCGCACTTCACCGCAGGAGTCTGAAACAACGGCATTGACAAGGCTTACATTTTTCATATTTTCACAATGCTTACAGAGCTTTTTGTATGAACGTGCGTCAGGCTCAACGGCGGTAATTTCTTTATATCCGCCGGCAAAAGAGACTAACTCGTCAATTGTGTCACCGCGGTATGCGCCAAGGTCAAGGTAATTTTCATTATCAGAAATTTCTAAAAGGCTTAATGCTTCGCATTTCGGGGTTTCACAGTTAAAAAGAACCTCAAGATTGCCTGTGATTTGAAATTCCATGATACTCCTAAAAACTTCTTTCGATTTTTCATCTGCAAGGAGAGAGTATGCATTGTTGATTTCTTCTGAATGAGTTTTCAGATATTCTTTGTTAAAAACATCATTACCGTAAACGGGAACTGACGGCATAATAACATTGTGCCGCTTAGAAAGCGTTTTAATATTTGCAATAACTTCATCTCTCGGGCTTGCAAACGCAAGCGCAACGGTAAAATCGGGAACGGTTTTCTCAAGTTCACTTATGGGCAAAACCTTGTATCCGTGAAAAGTGCGTTCTCTTGCAAATGTGTCACTTGCAACAACAAACCGAGGAGTAATTCCAAGGCGTTCAAATTCTGCAAACACTTTGTCTGCTCCGTCACCTGTGCCGTAAACTGCTATTGGTTCGGGAGAACTTTTGAGTTTTTCCCAAGAAGATTTTGTTTCAAGTAAATAAGAGAACACATTTTCGCCGCCTTTCAGTACTTTATTCTAACACATTTTAACAGTAAAATCTATAATTCTTTGCACTTTGGACAAAATATTACCGAAAAAATAAGGAGTGGTAAATATGAGAATAGCATTTTTTGACGCAAAGCCTTATGATATTTCATCATTCGAGAAGTTTGCGGAAGAAAGAAACATCAAAATCAAATATTACGAAACAAAACTTAATGCGGACACCGCCGAACTTGCAAGGGGAGCGGATTGCGTTTGCGTTTTTGTCAATGACAGCCTTGATAAAGAAACTGTTGACAAGCTTTATGATGACGGGGTAAAACTCATTGCTCTTCGTTGCGCAGGCTATAATAACGTTGATTTGTCCGCATGTGACGGCAAAATAACGGTAGTTCGTGTTCCTGCCTATTCGCCTTATTCGGTTGCCGAGCACGCAATGGCAATGCTCTTAACTTCAATTCGCAGAATTCACAAGGCTTATATCCGCACAAAAGACTTTAATTTTTCACTTAATGGGCTAACAGGCTTTGACCTTCACGGAAAAACCGTTGGGGTAATCGGTACGGGTAAAATCGGCAGGTGTTTCATTGATATTTGCAAGGGCTTTGGAATGAATGTTTTGTGTTATGACAAATTCCCCGTAAAAGACAGCGGACTTAATTACGTTTCACTTGACGAAATCTGGGGAAAAAGTGATGTTATTTCATTCCATTGTCCGCTTACGGAAGAAACTTATCATATCCTTGATGAAACTGTTGTTGATAAGCTTAAAAAAGGTGTAGTAATAATTAACACCTCGCGCGGTGCGCTGATTGATGCCGAAGCCCTTCTTGACGGTATTAAATCTCGCAAAATCGGAGCAGCTTGTCTTGATGTTTACGAAGAAGAATCTGACCTTTTCTTCAGAGATGTTTCAGGACACATTTTGGAAGATGACGTTCTCGCTCGGCTTATTTCAATGCCGAATGTTATTTTAACTTCTCATCAGGCCTTTTTGACTGATGAAGCATTGGAAGGCATAGCTCAAACCACAACGCAGAACATTTTAGATTATTTTCGAACGGGAAAATGTGAAAACGAGGTTCATCTGCAAAACGCATAAAATATAGCCGATACATTTGCTGTATCGGCTTTCTTTTTACTTAATTATCTGTCCCATTTGTCAGAAAGGGCGTTGATTTGGTCTGCAAATTTTGCAAGATCCTTATTTGCACCGCCTCGGTTATGCTCAATAACAACCATAAGGCGCCTGCCTGCGTCAAGAAGCCTGCGGAACACAGTATCTGCTCTGCTCTCTTTCGGCTTTAACTTAACTATTCTCTCATGATTGCCGTCCACAAGCATTTCTCCGCTTGCGAGACTATATTCCGCACCGTTATACGGAGCCTCGGCAGGAATACCGAGCGTTTCGGTAATGCGAGCGGCAAATTCGTCACAAACGGTATCTCCTCCGTGGTTAACAAACACTTTTCTCGGCTTCGGGTTAATGTTTTGCAGCCAACTTAAGAGCATATCTCGGTCTGCGTGTCCGCTTATGCCGTCCATCTGTGCAATTTCCGCATTAACTGCAATGGGTTCACCGAACAGTTTGATTTCGGTTGCACCGTCAATGAGTTTTGCACCGAGAGTGCCTTCCGACTGATAACCTACAAAAAGAATTGTGCTTTCTCTTCTCCAAAGATTGTGCTTTAAGTGGTGGCGAATACGTCCCGCCTCACACATGCCCGAAGCGGAAAGAATAATCTTAGGTGTTTTGTCGGCATTGATGAATTTCGAATCATCACTTGTAATTGAAAGATTAAGATTTGGGAATTTAATCGGATTAATGCCTGCGTCAAGCAGGTCGAGAGTTTCGCTGTCAAAAAATTCAACTAAATCTTCACTGTAAATTCCTGTTGCTTCAACTGCTAAGGGACTGTCAACCCAAACGGGGAAGTTATCGTGATTTTTAATCAGCCTGTCATTCTTTATTTGGCGAATAAGATAAAGCATTTCCTGTGTTCTGCCGACAGCAAAACAAGGAACAACCACATTACCGCCGCGGTCAAACGTACGCTGAATAATACTTGTAAGCTGGCTTACATAGTCAGGGCGCTCACCGTGCAGTCTGTTGCCGTAGGTTGACTCAATAACAACAATGTCAGCCGTTTCGGGCTTTTGCGGGTCACGGATAAGCGGGCGGTTAATATTGCCAATGTCACCTGAGAAAAGAACAGTTTTTGTCTCTCCGTTTTCCCTTAGAGTCAGTTCAATGCTTGCCGAGCCGAGCAAATGCCCCGCGTCAATGAATTTTACTGAGATCTCATTACAAATTTCATAATCAATGTTGTAGTGGCACGGACTGAAAAGCGGTATTGTCTTGGATACATCATCTTGAGTGTAAACAGGTAAATACTCTTCTCCGCCGCTCCTCTGCGCCTTGCGGTTGCGCCATTCAGCTTCAAATTCCTGAATGTGAGCAGAGTCCATAAGCATAATTTTGCAAAGCTTTTGAGTGGCAAATGTGGTAAAAATTGTACCGTTAAATCCATTCGCTACAAGATTCGGAATCATACCTGAGTGGTCAATGTGCGCATGAGTAAGAAAAATAAAGTCAATTTCAGCAGGAGCAAGAGGAAGTTCGCAGTTTTCATAGATATTAACTCCCTGCTCCATGCCGTAGTCAACAAGAATTTTCTTTGTACCGACTGTTATCAGCGTTGCGGAGCCTGTAACCTCGTGAGCCGCACCCAAAAATTGTATTTTCATAATATCGCCTCTGAAATATTTTATGTTTTAATTATAAATCTTAAAGGCATAATTTGAAAGAGTAAAAATATACAACTTTCAACGCTTTTATTTGTTACATAATTTTCCTAAAAGCAGTGAACCCGGAAGTTTTTTGATAGTAGTAAAATTGTTCTTTAAGTAAAAATTTACGGCATTTTCATTCTTTTCTCCAACGCAGAGCATTACACCGTTAATATTGTGCTTTGAAAGCTCTTTTGTAAGTGAAAATATAAGCTCCGTGCCAAATCCTTTGTGCTGATATTCCGGCAGTATATCAATATGTAAATGCGCAGGGTATTTGTCATAATAAGGCAAATAAATTTTTGTATCAAACTTCAAGCCGGACTTTTGCCAAAATGTCAGCGATAAACAATCTTTGCCTTTGCTCACGAATTCATTTTTGTATTTTACTGAGTCGGGACAACACAGAATATATCCCACAGCCTCATTGTTTTCACCTGTTAAAGAAAAGCAGAATTCGGGGAAGTTATCAATATAATAATCACAGTATCTATATAGCAAAAAGTTTGCTTTTTTGGCACTGCTTTTCAAATTTTCGGGTGCGGTTTCAAGACAGATTTTTTGAAATGCTTCTCTGTCTTTGTTTTCATATTTTCTAATCATAATATCACCTACTTGAATTTAACAAAAATAAGGCGAAAAGTCAACGAATTATTCACTTGAAAAATATATAAATATATAGTAAAATAAGAAAAAACAAGAAAGGGGAAATCGAAGTGAATTTTGATTTTTCGGTTTTTGACGGATTCGATTGGAAAATATATGAAATTTTCAGTGGATTACATAGCACGTTTATGAACGTTGTTGCAGAATTCTTTACAATGTTCGGTGATGAAAAATTTGTTATTCCGCTGGGGCTTTTTGCTGTTTTCTGTGTGTTCACTAAAAAACTTCGCAAGGTCGGAGGAACAATCATACTTGCTATTCTTTTCGGCACAATTATGACAAACGGTATTTTCAAGCCTCTTTTCGGAAGAGTTCGTCCGTATATTTACTATGAAGACAACGCGGAGTTTATGCGCTGGTACACAAGCGCAGGCTCACACATTGAAAGTGACAAGTCATTTCCGTCAGGCCACACAACACTGGCTTTTGAAACGGCAACGGCGCTTTTCCTTACTTTAAGTAAAAAATACAGCTGGGTATTTCTTTTGGTTGCAATCGGAACAGGGCTTTCAAGAATTTACCTTGCGGTTCATTACCCGACAGACGTTATCGGCGGCGTAATAATCGGTATTATTGCAGGTGTTCTCGGCTACCTTGTTGCAAGAATTATTCTTAACTTCCTTGAAGAAACAGAGAGCCCGCTTATTAAAAAAGTAAACGATATTGATATTCTCAAGCTCTTTGCAAAGAAAAACTGATTATAGGTTTATATTTTTCACCCGTGTCAATAATAGATACGGGTGATTTTTTATGCAAAAACGCATAGCAATAGCATTTTTTGCGCTTATGGTAGTATTCGGGCTTTTAACGGTAAAGCTTGCGCTTGTACAGGTTCAAAATACTGAGGCGTCTGAAATTGTGGGCACAAAAACTGAAACCGTAAATGTTTCCCGCGGCGGCATTTATGACAGAAACAGAGTACCCCTTGTGAATACAGAAAAAAGATATATTACTTATGCACTTCCCGGCACCGAAGTTCTTAAAAAGATTACACCCTACGTGAACGGAGATGATCTTTCAAATATTTACTCCCAAATGTCCAAGGGCAAAGTTATAAAATTCAATTCGTCGCACATTTTCAACGACAGTGAAATAAAGTCTGTGGGCATTGTAAAAAGATATAGCGGGGAAAGGCTTTGCCCCCAGTTAATCGGCTATTTAGACTCAGACGGCAACGGCGTTTCCGGACTTGAAAAGGCCTATGACAGTTACCTTAAAATGACGGGAGGCGAAATTGCCGTCACTTGGAATGCAGATGCTAAAGGCCATGTTTTGCTTGGTAAGGAACTTAAAGTTACTCAAATCGGTTATCCCGATAAGGGCGGAATAGTTCTCACAATAGATAAAGAGTTTCAGTCCGCTTTAGAAAAGATTATGAAAAATTCTGATATTTCGGTAGGTGCGGCAGTGGTGATGGACAGTGAGAACAGCGAAATACTTGCCTCTGTTTCTTTGCCTGATTTTGACCCTGATAATGTTGCAGATTATCTTGATGATGAAAACGCACCGTTTATCAACAGGGCGGACACACCCTTTAGCGTTGGGTCGGTTTTTAAGCCTTTTGTTGCTGCGGCGGCACTTGAAAACGGAGTAACAGTTGAGCATTATTGCAACGGAATAACCTTTAAGGGCGGAGTTGGCTTTAGGTGTAATAACGGTGCAATTCACGGAAATGTGACAATGAGTACCGCAATGGAAAAATCTTGCAATACTTATTTTATTGAACTGGGGCAAAAGGTTGGGGCGGAAAAGCTGGTAAATCTTTGCGCCGGCTTAGGACTCGGCAAGAGCTTTGAGTATGAGGACGGCGTTTATTCTAAGGCAGGAATTTTGCCAAGCGCAGAGGCGGTTTCAACCGAGTCTTCGCTCTCTAACCTTTCTTTCGGGCAAGGGGACTTGCTTGCAACTCCGTGGCAAATGGCGGCGGCATATTCTGCCATTGCAAACGGCGGAGTTTACCACACCCCTGTTCTGATGAAAGAGATTTTAGGCGAAAACGGAGAGACAATACAAAAACTTGCAACCGAAAGCGGCGTGCGAGTAATTTCAAAGCAAACGGCAAATTCACTTGATAAAATTTTGCAAGGTGTTGTGAAAAACGGTACCGCAAAATTGGGCTTTACGGAAAGGGCAGTGGGCAGGGGAAAAACCGCCACAGCACAAAGCGGTTCCGTAAAAGACGGCAGAGAGATTTTGC
>CAMFPJ010000075.1 GCA_945971755.1 uncultured Clostridia bacterium | reverse complement strand
AAGAGGAAAGACGCGAAAAGAAAAAAGCATTTAATCCCGATGTCGATTTAGGCCCGGACCCAATAAAAGAGCCACCTATTTTCTCTGATGAACCCCCACTCGATTTCAATAAAAATGATGAGTTAGTGCCATATTCCGAGGTTAAAGATACCGACATTGGCACATATAATGACTCTAAGGTTATTAACCTTGATGAATTGATTAAGAGCACTTCCTCTGTAAAGGCGGAGAAAAATAAGAAGTATGACAATTTACCTGAAATTATCGAAGATGAAAATCTTGATTTTGAAGAAGACGAGGAAGAAAAGCAAGAAATTCCTTACATGCTTCCGCCTCTTGACTGCCTAAAAATGCCTACTAATGACGGTACGGTAAATTATGAGGCTGAGCTTAAACAAAATGCAACAAAGCTTGTTGACACGCTTCGCAGTTTCGGTGTTGAAACACGAATTGTGGGTATTGAGAGAGGTCCTTCTGTTACTCGGTATGAACTTCAGCCTGCAGCAGGCGTTAAAATCAGTAGGATTACAAATCTTACTGACGATATTGCCTTAAATCTTGCTTCGTCCGGTGTTAGAATTGAAGCACCGATTCCAAACAAGCCGGCTGTTGGCATTGAAGTACCAAATAAAAACAGAAATATGGTTACTTTACGTGAGGTTATTGACCAAGGTCAGTACAGAGATGCCAAATCTAAGCTTACGGTTGGACTCGGTAAAGACGTAACAGGTAATTTTATTTACTGTGACATTGCAAAAATGCCGCATCTTCTTATTGCCGGTACTACTGGTTCGGGTAAATCTGTTTGTCTTAACACAATGATTGTGAGTTTGCTTTATAATGCTAACCCCGATGAAGTAAAACTTTTGATGATTGATCCGAAACAGGTTGAATTTACTGTTTATAACGGTATTCCGCATCTTTTAGTGCCTGTTGTTTCAGATGCAAGGAAGGCTTCAGGTGCACTCGGTTGGGCTGTATCCGAAATGCTGCAGAGGTACAAGAAATTTTCCGATAATAATGTTCGTGATATTTCCGGATACAACAGTATTTGTGAAAGTCAAGGACTTAAGAAAATGCCTCAGATTGTCATTTTTATTGACGAACTTTCAGACCTTATGATGGCAGCTCCCAATGAGGTTGAAGATTCTATTTGCCGTCTTGCACAGATGGCGCGTGCTGCAGGTATGCACTTGGTTATTGCAACTCAAAGACCGTCCGTTGATGTCATTACAGGTCTTATTAAGGCTAACATCCCGTCAAGAATTGCACTTTCTGTTTCTTCACAAATTGATTCCCGAACTATAATTGATTCCGTCGGTGCAGAGAAGCTTCTCGGAAACGGTGATATGCTTTATTATCCCGTTGGCATTCCAAAAGCTATTCGTGTTCAGGGTTGTTATCTTTCAGAAAAAGAAGTTGAAAACGTAGTTAACTTTATTAAAGGTCAGAAAGAAACTGCTTACGATGATGATGTAAATAATGCAATCGAGCAAATTGCTCAGGCACAGGGCAGCGGTAAAAAAGGCACTTCGTCATCTGAGTCTTCAGGTGATATGCCGTCAGGTGATGATGAAATTTTGAAGAAAGCAATTGAGGTCGTTGTAGAAGCACAGTCGGCATCTACAACTCTTCTTCAAAAAAGATTAAAACTCGGCTATGCACGTGCCTCAAGAATTATTGATGAACTTGAGGAAAAGGGTGTTATCGGTCCTTACGAGGGAAGCAAGCCGAGAAAAGTTCTTATTACAAAACAACAATGGTTTGAGATGAACGCAGTTTCGTCTGACACCGTAAATGAAACCAGAGAGGGTTATGTTGAATAAAACGTTCTTACCCGTTTCAAATAAAGATATGAAGGAAAGAGGTTGGGATTCGGTTGACTTTGTATATGTATCAGGCGATGCTTACGTTGACCACCCGACTTTCGGTCCTGCAATTATAACAAGAGTCCTTGAAAATGAGGGCTTTAGAGTAGGCTTTATTTCTCAGCCCGATTGGCACAAAAACAGTGATTTTACAGTTTTTGGCAAACCGAGGCTGGGATTTTTCGTGTCTTCCGGCAACATTGATTCAATGGTTGCACACTATACGGTAGCCAAAAGGAAAAGAAGCACAGACGCTTATTCACCCGGTGGAAAAATAGGGCTCAGACCCGACAGAGCAGTAACTGTTTACTGTCATAAAATCCGTGAAATATTCGGTGATATTCCAATTATTATCGGCGGACTTGAAGCAAGTCTTCGCCGTTTTGCTCATTATGATTATTGGGACGATAAAATTCATCCGTCAATTTTGTTTGAGTCAGGTGCTGATCTTATTTCATTTGGTATGGGTGAAAAGCAAACAAAAATTATTGCAGGCAGGCTTAATAACGGCGAGAATATATCTGAAATCACCGATGTTAAAGGTACTTGCTATGCTGTTCCTGTGCAAAACACGCCTTACGGAGGGGTAGAATGTCCTTCTTTCGAAAATGTTTTGGCATCTAAAAAAGAGTATGCGGTTTCCTGCCGCTTACAACAAGACGAACAAGACCACATTAGAGGAAAAATGTTAAAACAGCGTCACGGTAAAATGATGCTTATACAAAATCAGCCCATGGAACCTCTTACAACAGAGGAACTTGATAAAATATATGACTTGCCTTATGTCAGAACTTATCACCCAATGTATGAAAAGGATGGAGGAGTTCCCGGACTTTCTGAAGTTGAATTTTCGATTACTCACAACAGAGGCTGTTTCGGTGGTTGCAATTTCTGCTCAATCGCATTTCACCAAGGAAGATATGTTACTTGCCGTAGCCGCGAATCAATTGTCAAAGAGGCAAAGCTTTTAACAACTTTACCCGGTTTTAAGGGATATATTCACGATGTCGGCGGCCCTACCGCTAACTTTAGAAGACCGTCTTGCGATATCCAAGAGAAACACGGTCTTTGTAAAGGTAAAAAATGCCTTGCACCCACTGCTTGCAAAAACCTTATTTCAACACATGAAGAATATTTGGAAATTTTACGCGAGCTTCGTAATCTGCCAAAGGTTAAAAAAGTTTTTATTAGGTCAGGTATTCGTTATGATTACTTACTGTGTGATAAAAACGACGAATTTTTCAAGGAGCTTGTTGAATATCACGTAAGCGGTCAATTGAAGGTTGCGCCGGAACATTGCTCTGCTGCAGTTCTTGACAAAATGGGTAAACAGCATATTGAATCTTACAAACAGTTTTCAAAGCGTTATTTCAACTATACAAAATCAATCGGAAAAGAGCAGTATTTAGTGCCTTATCTTATGTCATCGCACCCCGGTGCTACACTGAAAAATGCTGTTGAACTTGCAGAATTTATAAAATCTGAACATTTGCATCCGGAACAGGTACAGGATTTTTACCCCACACCCGGTACTATTTCTACTGCAATGTATTACACTGAAATGGACCCTTACACATTAGAGTCTGTCTATGTTGCAAAAACTCCACACGATAAAGCAATGCAGCGTGCAATTATGCAGTATTTTAATCCTAAAAATTATGACCTTGTTATTGAAGCGCTTAAAAGAACCGGCAGAACTGACCTTATCGGCAGAGGTGATAAATGTTTAATTGCTCCAAAAGGTTCAGACGCACTAAGGTATCAGACCTCCTCAAATAAACATTACACTAACAAGCGAGGCGTAAATAATGGCAAACGAAATTTACAGAAGAGGAAGAAAAAATCTTAATGGTTATAAGAATAACAGAAATAAATTACGTATTGCCGCAACTATATTAACAATTGTTCTTGTTGTTGCCCTTGCATTAGTTGTCGATTATTCTTCCAATAATAATCAGCTTACTTGGAGTGACTTGTACCAGAATTCAGGTCTTATTGAAAAAACTCCGGATATTTCCTCTGATAATCTGGCAGTTTATTACCTTGACGTTGGCCAAAGTGACTGTTCAATACTGTGTAATGAGGATAAGGTTTTGATGATTGACACGGGAGCGCCTTCGGAAATAAATACAATCAGAGAAGTTTTACAATCTTTAGGAATTACTAAAATTGATTATCTGATTATTACTCACCAGCATGATGACCACATGGGCTGTGCTACTGACATTCTTAACTATTATGAAGTGTCAAATATTATTATGCCAAGACTCAGCTCTATAAATATGGTAACAACAAAGGCTTATGAAACTCTTTTAACAACCATAAAAGAAAAAAACATAAACGCTATTGCGGCTGAGCCGGGTCTTACTTTTAATATCGGTGATGCAAAATGTACCGTATTAGCACCACTTAAGCAAGATGAAAATATGAATAATATGTCTGTTGTAACAAAAATTACTTTTGGCGAAAATTCATTTCTTTTTCAAGGCGATGCTGAAAAGAAAGTAGAATCAGCAATACTCAAAAGCGGTGCTGACGTGTCTGCTGATATTATTAAAATAGGTCATCACGGCAGTAAAACATCTACATCAGTTTCTTATATTGAAGCTGTATCGCCGAAAATTGCGATTATTTCCTGCGGCAAGGTTAACAGTTACGGTCACCCGCACGAAGTAACTCTTGATACGTTAACCAACAAAAATATTGATACCTATATTACGTATCAAACAGGACTGATTTCCGCAAAAAGTGATGGTAAGACAATTACGGTTATGAACAGTTCCGGAGTGGTGAAAACTTATGAATAATAATAATTTCTATTCTGTCAGCCGATTAGAAGAGAAAATGGCTGTTATTGAATTTCCCGACGGTTCTTTTAATGAAGTACCGCTAAGCATTTTACCGAGTGATATAAAAGAGGGTAATATTTTAATACCGAACGAAGATGGCGAGTTCGTACACGATTTTTCTCTTGAAGAAGAGCGAAAAAGAAAACTTCTAAGCCTTCAGGACGATATTTTCGGCTAAAAAAAATGGCAAAAAACTATTGCATTTGAAAGTATAGTGTGTTATAATTTTTCAGCAATTCGCATGTATGGCGATTTTGTTCGGAATTGCACTACTGTGTCCCGAGCAGAAGTTGACCCGTGCAGAGGATAAAATAAGGAGGAAAATATTATGTCAGTAGTATCAATGAAACAGTTACTCGAAGCAGGTGTTCACTTCGGTCACCAGACAAGAAGATGGAACCCCAAAATGGCAGAGTACATTTTCACAGAGAGAAACGGTATTTACATTATCGATCTCCAGAAAACAGTTAAGAAGCTTGAGGAAGCTTACGACGTAGTTAAGGAAATCGCTGCAAACGGCGACGAAATTCTTTTCGTAGGCACAAAGAAGCAGGCTCAGAGCTCCGTTAAGGAAGAAGCTATCCGTTGCGGTATGCCTTTTGTTAACGCTCGTTGGCTCGGCGGTATGCTCACAAACTTCACAACTATTAAGCAGAGAATTAAGAGACTTGCTCAGCTTAAAGCAATGCAGGAAGACGGAACTTTTGATCTTCTTCCCAAGAAAGAAGTTGCAAAATATGAACTTGAAATCGAGAAACTCGAAAAGTTCATTGGCGGTATCACAGAAATGAAGAGACAGCCTGCTGCATTATTCATTGTTGACCCCAGAAAAGAGAAGATTGCTGTTCTTGAAGCAAAGAAACTCGGTATTCCGGTTATCGCTATTGTTGACACAAACTGCGACCCTGATGACGTTGACTACGTTATCCCGGGTAACGATGACGCTATCCGCGCTGTAAAACTTATTGCCGGTGCTATGGCTGATGCTGTTATCGAAGGCAGACAGGGCGAAGCAGGCGCAGCAGCTGAGGAAGAAGCAGTAGAATCAGAAGAAACTGAAGCTGCTGAATAATAAATATAATTAGCCCGTTTCACACTCGTTACGGGCTAAACTTTTAATAAAAACGGAGGTAATAATTATGGCATTTACAGCAAAAGACGTACAAGCTCTTCGCGAGAAGACAGGCGTTGGTATGATGGATTGTAAAAAAGCTCTTGTTGAGTCAGACGGTGACATGGACAAGGCTATTGATATTTTAAGAGAAAAAGGTCTTGCATCAGCCGCTAAAAAAGCAAGCAGAGTTGCCGCTGAGGGTGTTGTTGCTGCTTACAGTAATGATAAGTGCGGTGCACTTGTTGAGATTAACTGCGAAACAGATTTCGTTGCAAAAGGTGAGCCTTTTGTTAACCTTGCAAATTCTGTTGTTAAAACAGTTGTTGAAACAAATCCGGCTGATGTTGAAGCACTTCTTGCTACAAAGATTGCAGACGGCAACGGCACAGTTGAAGAAGCAGTCCAGGAGGTTTTCCTTGCTCTTCGTGAAAATATGAAAGTTCGCCGCTTTACTCGTGTTGAAGGTCACGTTGCAACTTATATTCACGCAGGCGGTACGGTAGGTGTTTTAGTTGCGTTTGATACAGATGATGCAATAGCAGCAAAACCGGAATTCGCAGAAATGGGTAAAAATATTGCTATGCAAGTTGCAGCAATGAGCCCTGAGTATTTGAGCCAAGATGAAATTTCCGAAGATGAGCTTGCAAAGATGAAGGCTATCACAATTGATAGTGCTCTTAATAAACCTGATTCACTTCCGGTTCCGATTCTTAACAGCCTTATTGATGAGGCTAAAGCAGGCAAGTGGAGTGCTGAAGATACAGCTGTTTATGAGGGCCTTGACCAGAAACAGAGAAAGAATTTTGTAAACTTCATTTCAAAAGAAGCTTATGCTACACTTGCAGAAATTGCTATTTCTCATAAATCTGAAATTTCTGAAAATAAAATCTTCGTTGGACTTGTTCAGGGAAGAATTTCTAAACAGATTAAAGAAATTTGTCTTTTGGAACAGACTTTCGTTCGTTCAGACCTTTTTGACGGTACGGTTGGCGGATATGTAAATTCTGTTGCTAAATCACTCGGCGCTGAAATTAAAGCAACTTCATTCGTTCGTCTTGCAAAGGGCGAAGGCATTGAGAAGAAGCAGGAAGACTTTGCTGCTGAAATCGCAAGCATGATTAAATAATTTTTCAATCTTTAAGACGTGTGCGGAAATTCGTACACGTCTTTTTTATATACTTGTAAATTACAAAATTATATTGCTGTCTCTTA
>CAMFPJ010000074.1 GCA_945971755.1 uncultured Clostridia bacterium | reverse complement strand
TTTTATATGCGGGTCTTGGGTCTTGTGCAAGAATTTTTATTAAGCTTTGTTGTTTGTCGGTTGGAATAATTGTAAGTAACTCATTAGTAAATTCAACCTTCAAAGTGTCGTTTGTATCAGTAAAGGCAAAACCATTGTTAGCATCTTCGTGTGAATCGGCATATTTAATATAAGGTTTGATGTCAAAAATAGGTGTACCGTTAAGAATATCAGCACCCAAAACAGTAAGAACGGGTCCGTCATCGGTAAATTCAAGACCTTTTAGTTTTACTGATGAAAGACCTATTGAGTTTGGTCTGAAAGGGGAGCGAGTTGCAAAAACACCCATTCTTGTATTTCCGCCAAGCTTTGGCGGTCTGACTGTCGGTGACCAATCAGCATGAGATTCCGAGAAATCCCACAAAAGCCATAAATAGTTAAACCGGTCAATACCTCTAAAAGCCTCGGCAATTCGATATTCAGGCTCAAAAATAATTTTAGATTCAATATCAATTATATTGCTTTGCCTGGGAATACCGAATTTTTCTGTATAATCGTTGTATATTCGTGCAATTATTTTTAGGTTTTCCATAAAACTGCTCACTTTTTCTAAATTACTTTGTTTCAAATTCTAACACAAAGTAATTTGTTTGTCATTAATTTTTTTCCGGTAGCTCTTAAAAGAATAAAAAAGCCAAAAACGGAAATATTTGTAATACAAAACAAAAAAGGAGAGTTTTTTTATGGAACTTAAAGGGTCAAAAACTGAACAAAATTTAATGAATGCTTTTACGGCAGAATCAAGAGCGAGAAACAAATACACGTTATATGCATCAAAAGCAAAACAAGACGGATACGAACAAATCAGTGCTATTTTTGATGATATTGCCAACAACGAAAAAGAACATGCTGAAATTTGGCTTAAACAGTTAAACAACGGTGAACTGCCTTCAACTGCCATTAACTTAAATGACGCTGTTTCAGGTGAAAATTATGAATGGGAGAATATGTATCCTGAATTTGCGAAGACTGCAAAAGAAGAAGGATTTGACCACATAGCCTTTTTATTTGAGCAAGTAGCCAAAATAGAAAAAGAGCATGAAGAACGTTACCAAAAACTGATTACTAATATAAAAAACAATGAAGTGTTCTCAAAACAAAAGGAAATTGTATGGATTTGCAGAAACTGCGGACATATTCACATCGGTACGGAAGCGCCCGGGGTTTGCCCTGTTTGTAACAAAGAGCAAGCTTACTTTATGGAAAAGGCAGAGAACTATTAAGCGGTATTCGACAAAATTCAATTGACTTTTATGTCGATTTATGGTATATAATATTGAAAAGGCGGTGAATATGTTGAAATCTGCAAAAATTGTAAGACCTGTTGATGCTAACGGAAGAGTTGTTATCCCGAAACATTTAATTACAGATGTTTTGAAAGCCGGTCCTGATGAGCATGTATCTGTTGAGGTTATGTACACTGATGATTCCATTATCTTAAAAAGATTTCAGCATTCCTGCACTTTTTGTGACTCGTGCGACGACCTGAAAGAATTTAACGGCATTAGAATTTGCCCTGACTGTCTTGATAAAATTAAAAAATTATAATTCATGTTATTAAAAAGGAGTTCCAAATGGAACTCCTTTTTAATATGTGTTTGAAATTTTGTAACTTAGCGTCATAAGACTGTCACTCAAGTGAACATTTTCAACTGCAATATTCGGAAAATCAGATGCGATATCATAATGACTGAAATTCCAAAATCCTTTTACACCGAGTTTTACAAGTTCCGGTGTAAGTTCTTTTGCCGCTCCGCTGGGAATACAAAGAACCGCTACAACAGGGGAGTTGTCCTTACAAAAATCGTAAAGACCGTCTGTATGTCTGATGGGAAGACCGCGTAAAATCTGACCTGAAAGAGCTGCATTTCTGTCAAATACACCGATAAGATTAAAACCTCTTGCTTCAAAACTCATGTGAAGAGCAACGGCTTTACCGAGATTACCTGCTCCGATAAGAATTGCATTTCTTGTCTTGTTAACGCCTAAGATTTTACCGATTTCTTCATAAAGACTTTCAATGTTGTAGCCGTATCCTTGCTGGCCGAACCCGCCGAAGCAGTTAAGGTCTTGCCTAATCTGAGAGGCGGTTAAGCCCATTCTTGCCGAAAGATCTTTTGAAGAAATTCGAACTATTCCTTGTTCTTTTAATTCACCTAGAAATCTGTAATAACGTGGCAGACGCTTAATTACCGAAATAGAAACGCCTTCAATTTTTCCCATTTTGCCACCTCAGTCAGAAATCTTTTTTACTGTTTCCATTACATAGTCACCGAACTCAGCACATGTTGCACCGTCGGGTCTTCCTGTAATAACGAGTTTCTTTTCTTCTAACATACAAATATCAAGTGCGCGTTCAAGTTTATCTGCCTCTTTCTGTTTTCCGATGTGTGAAAGAAGCATAACAGTAGCGCGAAGCATTGAACACGGGTCAGCGTAATCACCGCGTCCCTCTTTAATCATACGAGGAGCAGAACCATGAATTGCCTCAAACATAGCATAGCGTTTGCCGAGATTTGCACTGCCAGCAGTGCCGACACCGCCTTGGAACTCTGCTGCTTCATCTGTAATAATATCGCCGTAAAGGTTAGGAAGAATAAACACTTTGAAATCTCTTCTTCTCTTTTCATCAATAAGTTTTGCAGTAGTAATGTCAATATACCACTCATCAGTTATGATTTCCGGGTACTCTTCACCGATTTTCTTACAAAGCCTTAAGAACTTACCGTCAGTTGTTTTAATAACATTTGCCTTGTTGATGATGGATACTCTTTCTTTATGATTTTTCTTTGCATACTCATAAGCGAGTCTAGCAATTCTTTCGGTTCCCTCGGTTGTAGTAACAACAAAGTCCATTGCAAGGTCATCAGTAACATTAACACCCTTTGAACCGACTGCATAAGCTCCCTCCGTGTTTTCACGGAAGAACGTCCAGTCAATGCCTTGTTCCGGAATTTTAACAGGACGAACATTGGCAAAAAGGTCAAGTGCCTTGCGCATTGCAACATTGGCACTTTCAATGTTTGGCCATGGGTCGCCCGCCTGCGGAGTTGTTGTGGGGCCTTTAAGAATAACGTGGCACTGTTTAAGTTCTTCAAGAACATCGTCGGGAATTGCTTTCATTACTTTAACTCTGTTTTCGATGGTGAGACCGTCAATGTATTTGAATTCAATTCTTCCGCTTTTAACGTCATCTTCAAGCAAAAATTCAATAACTCTTGCTGACTCCTTTGTAATAATCGGTCCGATACCGTCACCGCCACAGATACCGATAACGATTTTATCAAGGTTATCAAAGTCTGTAAACTCTTTGGTTGCTTTGATTTTTTCATTTCTTTCAAGCTGTTCGCGAATAAGTGCTTCAAAGCTTGCAACAGCAGCTTTAATTTGATTTTCCATCTCTATTGCTCCTTACATTGATTTCTTTGTGTAATTAAGAAGACCACCTGCAAGAATAATGCCTTTTTGTCTTTCAGAAAGGTCATATTTTATCTCGTAACTTTCGCCTGTTGTAAGGTTCTTAAGAATAGCAGGGGAGGAAGTTACGATTGCATTCTTAATACCCTCAAGGCTTAATTCGTCGCCCTCGGTAATTCTGTCATAATCTTCGGGATTTGCAAAATTAAGAGGAAGAATACCGGCGTTAATAAGGTTTGCACAGTGAATTCTTGCAAATGACTTTGTAATAACAGCCTTAACACCTAAGTAAAGGGGAACGAGTGCGGCATGCTCACGTGAAGAACCCTGACCGTAGTTAGCACCGCCGATTATAATACCCTTGCCCTCTGCCTTTATTCTCTCGGGGAAAGTTTTATCACAAACGCCGAAGCAGAACTGCGAAAGGTAAGGAATATTACTTCTGTAAGGGAGAATTTTTGCACCTGCAGGCATAATGTGGTCTGTTGTAATATCGTCACCGACCTTAAGGATAGCTTTTGCGGTAATGTCATCACCTAAAGGTTCGCTTGTTGGGAACGGTTTGATGTTCGGACCGTACATAACTTCAACATTTTTTGCTTCTTCGGGAGTTGCCGGAATTGCAATCATATTGTCATTGATAACAAATTCTTCGGGTAAAGTGATTTTAGGAAATTCGCCGAGTTCTCTCGGGTCTGTGAGATAACCTGTCAATGCAGATGCCGCTGCAACTTCAGGGCTTACAAGGTAAATACCTGCATCTGCAGTGCCCGAGCGTCCCTCAAAGTTGCGGTTAAATGTGCGAAGTGAAATACCATTTGAGTTTGGTGACTGACCCATACCAATGCAAGGTCCGCAAGCACTTTCAAGAATTCTTGCACCCGCATCAATCATATCGGAAAGAGCGCCGTTCTGTGCAATCATGTTAAGAACTTGCTTTGAACCGGGGGCGATTGAAAGGCTAACTGACGAACAAACAGTCTTTCCTTTAAGAATAGCGGCAACTTTCATCATATCAAGGAGTGATGAATTTGTGCATGAACCGATACAAACCTGGTCAACTTTGATTTTGCCGATTTCAGTAACAGATTTAACTCTGTCGGGCATGTGCGGCTGAGCAGCCAAGGGAGCGAGCGCTGATAAATCAATATCAATTACTTCATCATAAACTGCATCATCATCCGCTTTAAGTTCAATCCAATCTTCCTCGCGGCCCTGTGCCTTAAGAAATGCTTTTGTTACTTCGTCGGAAGGAAATACGGAAGTTGTTGCACCAAGCTCTGCACCCATGTTTGTAATAGTTGCACGCTCAGGAACTGAAAGAGTTTTAACACCTTCACCGCCGTACTCAATAATTTTACCTACGCCGCCTTTAACTGTCATAATTCTTAACACCTCAAGAATTACATCTTTGGCAGCAACCCAAGGTGAAAGCTTGCCGGTAAGGTTAACTCTTACCATTTTAGGCATTGTGATGTAATATGTACCGCCGCCCATTGCAACTGCAACGTCAAGTCCGCCGGCACCCATTGCAAGCATACCTATTCCGCCGCCTGTTGGGGTGTGGCTGTCTGAACCAATTAAAGTTTTGCCGGGTTTACCGAATCTTTCAAGGTGAACCTGATGGCAAATTCCGTTACCTGGGCGTGAGAAATAAACGCCTCTTTTTTTTGTAACAGACTGAATAAATCTGTGGTCGTCAGCATTCTCAAAGCCTGTCTGTAAGGTGTTGTGGTCAATATAAGCAACTGAAAGTTCAGTTTTTACTCTGTCAATATCCATGGCCTCTAATTCAAGATAAGCCATTGTTCCTGTTGCGTCTTGTGTAAGGGTCTGGTCAATTTTAAGACCGACTTCACTGCCGGGTGTCATATCACCGCTGACCAAATGAGTCTTGATAAGCTTTTGACCGATAGTCATACCCATAATGTATCTCTCCTGACTTTTTCAATTTTTTAACAATCTTTATTTTATTACATTGATAACTTTTTGTCAACAAACATACGATATTAAATCTAATTTTTTTAACAAAATATTGATATTGTATGAATATTGTGCTACAATATTTGGTGATAATCTGCATTTTTTAGTGAATAATAACCCTATATTGTTCTTTGAGGTGTTTATTCATTGGAAAATTTTTCACGGTTTTCAGATAAAAAAGAAGGTTTTTTCCCTGAAACGGAAGCAGAGGCTCTTCCGCAAATTTTTGATGACGGTTCATTCATTGTCACCGCTTCAGGCAAACATATTCACTGTGTTTCAATCATCGGGCAAATTGAGGGTCATGACATTTTACCGCCCAACGCTAAAACTACCAAATATGAGCATTTAATTCCACAGATAATTACCGCTGATAATAACCCTTCGGTTGACGGTATTATGTTGGTCTTGAACACGGTAGGCGGTGACATTGAGGCAGGACTTGCTATTGCTGAACTGATTTCGGGTACTAAAAAGCCGAGTGCATCAGTTGTTCTCGGTGGAGGGCATTCAATCGGAGTTCCCCTTGCAGTTTCTGCTGACAAGTCTTTTATTGTTCCTTCGGCTACAATGACAGTTCATCCCGTAAGAATGACCGGAGTTGTTTTGGGAACTTCACAAACTTTTTCATATTTCAGAAGAATGCAGGAACGCATTGTTCGTTTTGTTTCACAAAATTCAAATATTTCCCCCGAACGATTTCGCGAACTAATGCTCTCAACCGAAGAACTTGTGATGGACGTCGGTTCTTGTTTAGATGGTGAATTTGCCGTTAAAGAGGGACTTATTGATTCGGTTGGAAACTTTAATGATGCAATAAATTATCTTATTCACATAAATTAAGCGGAATACCACTTGGTATTCCGAAAAAAATCAGGAGTTACATAATGGCTACAAACGGAAGAAAAAATACTTCATCTCAAAAAAGAAACAATTCAAAAAGCAAAAAGCAAGGCTTTATGCCTAATAAACAATTAGTGTCGCTTTTGATGTTTGCATTTTCGGTGCTTTGGATGTTCATTGCGCTGATTGATGCAGGCGGTTTTTGGGGCGTGACAAGAACGTTCCTGTTTGGTATGTTCGGTTTTGGTACATTTGTTTTTCCAATCTTGCTTGTTGCAATTTCGGTTGTATTAGCACTTGAAAAAGACGAGAAAAACACTAAAATTTTTAATAAACTCATTGAAGTAATTATAATTACATTTTTGCTTTCATCTATTGTCTATATATTCCAGTGCAACACCGATGACACATATTTTGAAGGCGTTGCGCGTGCTTATGAAAATTTCAGCTTTGAGGGAAAAATGACAGGCGGCGGTGCACTCGGCGCACTTATCGGAGGCATTTTCCTTTTGATTACAGGCGGCAGCAGAGTTGCTTCTCTTGTTATTCTGTTTATATTGTTTTTTGTTGTACTCATGATTATCACAGGTCTTACCATTGCTAACATTTACAGAGGTGTTTCAAAACCTGTTAAAAAAATAGGTGAATATACAGGCGAAAAAATAACTGAATACAGCGACAGAGCCGAGCGGTATTATGAAGAAAAGAAAGAGGAAAGACGCGAAAAGAAAAAAGCATTTAATCCCGATGTCGATTTAGGCCC
>CAMFPJ010000073.1 GCA_945971755.1 uncultured Clostridia bacterium | reverse complement strand
TATTGCAGGACTTGAAGTTGCCGCAGGCGAATTTGTTGTTTGCTACTTGTTGGGAATTCCTCTTTTCAAAGCAATTGACAAAACAAAGCTTAAAGATTTACTTAAATAAACATATTTTATAAAGGCGTGGTAATATGGCAAAGATTATCGTTGCAGATGACGAACAGCTTATTCGTAAACTTGTTTGCGATTTTCTCAAAAAAGAAGGTCACACGGTGCTTGAAGCCGAAGACGGTTGTCAGGCTTTGCGTCTTTTTGAAGAAAATAAAGATACTGAACTTTTAATACTTGATATTATGATGCCTGAAAAAGACGGTTGGGAGGTTTGCAGAGAGGTTAGAAAAACAAGTGAAGTGCCGATTTTACTTTTATCTGCAAGAAGCCAGGAATTTGACCAGCTTAACGGATTTGAATCAGGCGCAGACGACTATGTTACAAAACCTTTCAGCCCCGTGCTTTTAATGAAACGTGTTGAAGTTCTTCTTAAGCGTTCACAAGTAACTCTTAAAACGCAAAGCGAAGATATTCACGGCCTCACCGTTGACAGAAACGCTCACCAGGTATTTATTAACGGGAAAGAAATTACATTAACCGTTAAAGAGTTCAAAATACTCCTTAAACTGATTGACAACTTAGGAAGAGTTTACAGCCGTGAACAGCTTCTTGACGATATTTGGGGTTTTGACTATTACGGAGATACAAGAACGGTTGACTCGCACGTTGCACGGCTTAGAACAAAACTCGGGGACTGGGGCAACCTACACCTTAAAACCGTTTACGGTGTAGGATACAAGATTCAGGAAAGTGAAGAAAATGAACAAGAATAAAAAACGTTTAAGCATCAGGTTAAAAATGTTTTTGCAGATAGCTGCCATTCTTTTAGCCGCTGTAATGGTTATTCTTGTCATTAACACAACTTATCTTGGTGAACTTTACCTTATAAACGAGAAAAACAAAATAAAATCTGTTGCCGATTACCTTAGTACTCTTGATTTGCAGTCGGGAATTTACCTTGGCACTGTCAGCAAGATTGAAAAAGAGAAAAATATTTCAATAGATATTTATTTTCCTGACGGCTCTCCCCTGTATTTAAGCCCTGCCAATATTGTTCCGAGCGGCGGAAATACAGTAATTATTGAGCATAAGGCTTACAAAGACGGCTCTGTTATTGACATACGTGAATGTGACGGAAATCAATACATTGATTTCCGAAAAACGCTTTCTGACGGCACGGAAATTGAGATTTTCAGTTTCAAGGGAAATGTAGAATCAAACGCAGGCGTTGCACTTTACTTTGTTTGCTCATCAATTGTTTTTATTTTCATTATTGTTCTGATATTCTTTGTATTCTACTCCGGTAAGTTCACAAAACCGCTTATTAAAATGAGCAGGATTACCGAAAAGATGTCCAATATGGACTTTTCAGAAAAGCTTGACGTTAAAACCAATGACGAAATCGGTGAACTGTCAAGCAGTATTAACCACCTTTCGGACTCCCTTGATAAAACTCTTCAAGACCTTAACGAAAAGAACAAGAAGCTTAAAGACGATATTGAAAAGAAGCAAACTCTTGAAGAACTTAGAAAGGAGTTTATTTCCAGCATTTCACACGAACTTAAAACACCGATTGCGATTGTTCGCGGATATGCCGAGGGTGCCGAGTTGATGATTGAATCAGGTGACAGCAAAGGCGCTGCCGAGTATTGCGACATCATTATTAAAGAAAGCGACAAAATGAACGCTCTTGTGTATGAACTTTTGGAGCTTTCAAGATATGAAATCGGTGACAGCAGGCTTGAATGCGAAACCTTTGAACTCAAAGAATTCATTAACGATTTTACAGACAGCGAAAAAATTGTATTTGAAGAACACGGAATTAAGTGCGAAACAGATATTCCGAGCGGTATTAAGTGCTACGGAGATATCATTAAGCTTACTATGGTGCTTAACAACTATATTTCCAATGCAATTTCACACGCTGAGGGTGAAAAGTTTATTAAAATCACATGCGAAGACCGCCCTGACATTGTACGGGTCTTTGTTTACAATACCGGAAGTCCGATTAGTCAAGAGGATATCGGTAAAATTTGGAATTCGTTTTACCGAGCCGATAAATCAAGGTCACGCAAGGAAGGCAGATTCGGTCTTGGTCTTTCAATAGTGAGTGCAATTCAAAATCTGCACGGCAATGAATTCGGTGTGGAAAACGCAGAAGACGGAGTAACGTTTTGGTTTGATATTTCAAAAGGTATATAATTAAGTAAATAAGCAAAAGAAAAGGGCCTCAAAAGAGGTCCTTAATTTAATGTTTAATATTTATTTTTTCTTTTTTCCGAAAATGTTTTTCTTGCCCTCGTCAAGTCCCTCGGTGCCCCCGAATTCCATTGCAAGCTGCTTAATAAGATTACGCTGCTTATCGTTTAGTTTTTTCGGAACATCAACAATAATTCTGACAAGCTGATCTCCCTTACCTATTCCGGAGCGGTTGGGAATACCTCTGTTTCGAAGTTTGAATACATCGCCCGGCTGTGTACCGGCAGGAATCGGATATTCAACCTTGCCGTCAAGTGTGGGAACCTGAACAGTGCAGCCTAAAGCTACCTGCATAAAGGTTAAATGCAAATCTACCCAAACATTGTAGCCGTCACGCTCGAAAATCGGATGAGGACGAACATTTACAACAATATTAAGGTCGCCTGCAGGGCCGCCGTTAATGCCTTTATTGCCCTGACCGCGAACAGTAATAATCTGGCGGTCATCAACGCCGGCGGGAATGTTAATATCAAGTTTTGTTGCTTTACGCACTCTGCCTGAACCGTTACATTTTTTACACGGATTTTCAATAACAGTTCCCCTGCCGCCGCATTTTGAACAAGGCTTTGAAGTTTGAATCACACCGAAAGGCGTTCTCTGCTGAACGGTAACCTGACCTCTGCCGTGACATTCAGGACAGGTTTTCGGTGAAGAACCCGAAGCACAACCGCTGCCGTGACATTCGGGACATGATTCAATTCGCATTGAGTCAACAGTTCTCTTACAGCCCTTTGCCGCCTCTTCGAACGAAATTGTAACCGAAGCTTGTGTGTCTGAGCCACGCTGCGGTGCATTCGGATTTGAGCGACCGCCGAAGCCGCCGCCGAAACCGCCGCCGAACATACTGCCCAAAATATCGCCAAGGTCAAAGTCCATTCCGCCAAAGCCACCGTATCCGCCTTGACCTGCACCGTAGTTTGGGTCAACACCCGCATGGCCGAACTGGTCATAACGTGATTTTTTATCGGCGTCAGACAAAACCTCGTAAGCTTCATTCGCTTCCTTGAATTTTTCTTCTGCCTCTTTATCACCGGGGTGCAAGTCGGGGTGATATTTTTTAGCGGTTTGTCTATAGGCTTTTTTTATTTCGTCCTCACTTGCATTTCTGTCAATACCGAGGACTTCATAATAATCTCTTTTATCTGCCATAAGTAATACTCCGAAAGCGGGTTAGGACAGAGTTTTCGCCCTGTCCTGCCCGTTATTTTTATTAGTTGGCGTTATTATCGTCAACATCCTTGAAATCGGCGTCATAATAACCGTCACCGCCGGGTGCGGCACCGTCTGCTCCGCTCTCCTGACCGCCCTGTGCCTGTGCTTGAGCCTGAGCTTGCTTATAAAGCTCTTCGGAAATCTTGTAGAACTGCTGTGTGAGTTCCTCCTGCTTTGATTTAATAGCGTCAATATCCTCGCCCTTAAGTGCTTCTTTCAAAGCATCAACTTTTACTTGGATTTCAGCCTTGTCATTTTCAGGAATCTTATCTCCCTCATCGGCAAGAATCTTTTCACACTGATAGACCATTTGATCTGCTTCGTTTCTTGTGTCAACCGCTTCTTTACGTTTCTTATCTTCTTCAGCGAACTGTTCAGCCTCTTTTACTGCCTTTTCAACGTCTTCTTTTGACATATTTGTTGAAGACGTGATTGAAATTGACTGTTCTTTCTGTGTCCCGAGGTCTTTTGCCGAAACGTGTACGATACCGTTTGCGTCAATGTCGAATGTTACTTCGATTTGCGGTGTGCCGCGGCGTGCGGGAAGAATGCCGTCCAAGTGGAAAATTCCGAGTGTTTTATTGTCTCTTGCAAATTCTCTTTCGCCCTGAAGAACGTGAACCTCAACGGATGTCTGATTATCAGCAGCAGTTGAGAAAATTTGACTCTTCTTCGTGGGAATTGTTGTATTTCTCTCGATAATCTTTGTGTTAACGCCGCCCATTGTTTCAATACCGAGTGAAAGCGGAGTAACGTCAAGGAGAAGAAGTCCTTCAACCTCACCGCCGAGAACACCGCCCTGAATTGCAGCACCTACTGCTACGCATTCATCAGGGTTAATGCCCTTAAAGGGTTCTTTGCCTGTGTACTTCTTAACTGCGTCCTGAACTGCGGGTATTCTTGAAGAACCGCCGACCATAAGAATTTTGTTAAGCTGTGAGGGCTCAAGTCCTGAGTCGGCAAGTGCCTGACGAACAGGACCCATTGTTGCTTCAACAAGGTCTGCTGTCATTTCATTGAACTTGGCTCTTGTAAGAGTTGTTTCAAGGTGTTTTGGACCTGTTGCGTCAGCAGTGATGAACGGAAGTGAAATCTGCGAAGTAGTTACACCTGAAAGCTCAATCTTTGCCTTTTCTGCTGCTTCTTTAAGTCTCTGCATTGCCATTTTGTCTTGGCGAAGGTCAACGCCCTGTTCTTTCTTGAACTCGTCAGCAAGCCAATCAATAATTCTCTGGTCAAAGTCATCACCGCCGAGACGGTTGTTACCTGCTGTTGCAAGAACTTCCTGAACGCCGTCGCCCATTTCGATTATTGAAACATCGAAAGTACCGCCGCCAAGGTCATAAACCATAACCTTTTGGTCCTCTTCTTTATCAATACCGTATGCAAGAGCGGCTGCTGTGGGTTCGTTGATAATTCTCTTAACTTCAAGACCTGCGATTTTGCCTGCGTCTTTAGTAGCCTGACGCTGTGAGTCTGTAAAATATGCGGGAACTGTGATAACAGCCTCTGTAACCTTACCGCCGAGATAGCTTTCTGCATCAGACTTAAGCTTTTGAAGAATCATTGCTGAAATTTCCTGTGGGGTGTAGCTCTTATCGTCAATTGATACCTTATAGTCAGAGCCCATGTGTCTTTTAATTGAAGAAACTGTTTTGTCGGGGTTTGTGATTGCCTGACGTTTTGCAACCTGACCTACCATTCTTTCACCTGTTTTTGAGAATGCTACAACTGAAGGAGTTGTTCTTGCACCCTCTGCGTTTGCGATAACCACGGGTTCGCCACCCTCAATTACTGCAACGCATGAATTTGTTGTTCCTAAGTCAATACCAATTACCTTTGCCATAATATATACCTCCAAAAAGTTTATATGTTATTTAATATAAATTTATTTAGTTAACTACTTTTACAACTGCCGGACGAACTATTCTGTCACCGAGTTTATATCCTTTTGAGAAGACGTCTGAAATGCTGTTTTCAGGTAATTCAGAATCTTCGTCATGCATTACCGCATTATGAATATTCGGGTCAAAGGCTTCACCTTTTTCGCCAAACTCCTCAACACCGAGTTTTTTAAGAATTTCACCGAATTGATTATATATCATATCAATTCCCTTTTTGTAACTCTCTAAATCGGCAATTTCTTGGCTTTCTGCTCTGCCGAAGTTGTCATAAAGAGGTAAAAATTCAACGATTACCGACGCTTTTGTGTCGCCGTAAACTGCCTCTTTTTCTTTTTGACTTCGCTTTCGGAAGTTATCATACTCTGCCATAACCCGAAGCAGCTTATCTTTGGTTTCCTGAAGCTCTGCCGTAAGTTTTTCTTCGGCAGTCGGCTCTGCAGCAGTTTCTGCCGGAGTTTCCTCTTTAGGAGCCGTTTCCTTCTTAGTTTTCTCTTTACTCATGTTAATCCTCCAAAACATCGGACATTAAATTGCCGACTAATTCAGTTAAATATTTAAGACTCGGAATAAGCCTTGCATAATCAATTCTTGTAGGTCCTATAAGACCGAGTGTTCCGCTCTCTTTACCGCTCACATTGTAATTGGAGAAAATCAACGAAGAATCCTGAAGTTCACGGAATTGGTTTTCTTTACCGATTAAAATGTTGGGGACTCCCACTTTCTTTCTTGATGAAAAGAGAGATGTTATGGGTTCGGACTGTCTTAAAAATTCCATAAGCTCGTAAGCATTGGGATAATCTGTATAATTAAGTAAATTTGACTGACCTTCGAGCAAAAGCTGCGTCTGCTCTGTCATTTGTGCAAGGTCGGAAAGTGTGATTAAAAGGGGCGACATTGCAAGGGATCTGCTGCCTAAAGACATTGCCAATGTCTGAATCATTGCAATACTGACTTCTTCCGCAGATTTGCCGATGAAATGCTGCGATACAACATTGTAAAACATTTCAATAAGGTCAAGTGAAAGTTCACAGTCTGTTCTGCAAACCTTACTTTTTAGAATACCCGAGGATGACAGCATTATCATCATAGCGGTGCGAGTGCCGATGGGTACTAACTCAACTCTGCGAATTACTGCGTGTTCATCGCACGGGGTTGTGGATACAACGGCGCAGTTTGTAATTTCTGCAAGCACCTGTCCTGCCTGTTCAAGAATTTGCTGAGGCTCACCGGAAGCGCCGAGAATTCTTGCTTCAATCAGCCTTTTTTCTTGCAGTGGCAGCTCATACTGATTCATTAAATGGTCAACGTAATAGCGGTAACCGAGTTGTGAAGGCACACGACCTGCGGAAGTGTGGGGCTGTTCAATAAATCCCATTATTGCAAGCTCGGCCATTTCATTGCGCACGGTAGCACTTGAAACCGAAAGGTCGGAATGTTCCAACAAAGTTTTTGAACCGACGGGTTCGCCCGTTGCGATATAATACTCAACAATGCTTGCAAGTATCTTTTCTTTGCGCTCGCTCAGTTTCATTTGCTCACCGCCATGTTTTGCTTTTTGTTTACGTTAGCACTCACGTTTCTTGAGTGCTAACTCTATTTATAATATACCCCCTTACGCCTGTCTC
>CAMFPJ010000072.1 GCA_945971755.1 uncultured Clostridia bacterium | reverse complement strand
TAATTTTCAGCGCCTGAAAGAGTCTTGTTCGGTGTAACCACAACATTTTTGTCTGCTACAACACAGTTAAGGGTTGAGCCCTGTGCTATGTAAGACTCCTGCATAACGATTGAGTTTTTAACTACCGCGCCCTTTTCAATTCTTACTCCGCGGAAAATTATTGAATTTTCAACTTCTCCCTCAATAATACAACCGCTGGCGACAAGGGAATTTTTAACAGTTGCGCCGATTCCGTAAGTTGCGGGCATTTCGTCTTTAACCTTTGTGTAAATCGGCCTTTCGGGGTTGAAAAGCTCTGCGCAGTTCTGCGGGTCTAAAAGCGTTTTGCTTGCGTTGAAGTAAGAAGCCATTGACTCGATTGTTACAGAATAGCCCTTATGCTCAAGACCGTAAATTTTGAGTTTTCCTGTGTTCTTTTGAATAATATCAGATTCAAAATCGTTGTAATTCTGACTGATTGATTCATTCATAAGCCTTTCAAGAAGACTCTTCTTCATAAGAATCATATTAAGTGAGAAATTAACATTTTCGGCACCATCGGGAGAAATTGATACTTTTTCAATTCTGCCGTCAGCGTTCATGTCGAAAATCATTGTGTCAAAAAGCTTCGGTGCTTTGCCTTTTTTGTAAAGGATTGTGATATCGGCATCTTTTTCCGTGTGGAAGCTCATCATATCTTCAACATCTATATTGAAAACGGAGTTGCAGTCCGAGAAAAGAACATATTCCTCCTTTGATGCGCTGACAAAACTCATAGCACCGTGAAGTGATGTGATTTTATCACCGTTGCTGCCCTGTTCGGCAGTTGAGAAAGGCGGAAGAAGGAACATACCTGCTGTTTTTCTTGAAAGGTCCCAAGCCTTGCCTGTACCTAAGTGGTCCATAAGCGAGCGGTAGTTCGCCTTTGTAACAACGCCGACTTTTTCAATGCCTGCGTTTACCATATTTGAAAGGGCAAAGTCAATAAGACGGTATCTGCCTGCAAAAGGTACCGAACCCATTGTACGAAGACCGGTAAGCTCGGGAAGACACTCGTCATAAGCATTAGAGAAGATAATACCTACAATATTTTTGCCTGTCATTTATAAAGCCTCCTTTACGTCTTCAGAAACCATTTCTTTGGGTGCTACCGTTGCATTTTTCCCTACAACTACGCCTGCGCCGACTACCGCAACGCCCCAATCGTCAAGATTAGATGTTTCTTCGGGGCGGGAGCCGACTTTTGCACCGCTCTCAATTACGGCGTCTTCGGCGATAATTGAATATTCAACGTCTGCGCCTGCCTTTACAGTTGCGCCCGGCATTACGATTGAATAGCGAACCTTTGCGCCCTCTTCAACCGTAGCATTGTGGAAAAGAATTGAGTAGTCAACTTCACCGAACACCCGCGAGCCCTCGGCTACCATTGAGTTCTGAACGTCAGCGGTACCGGAAATATACTGCGGGGGAGCAACGGGAGTTTTTGAATAGATTTTCCAGGTGGGGTCGGAAAGGTCAAGGTCAACCTTCGGGTTAAGAAGGTCAAGGTTTGCCTCCCAAAGTGAGTCGATTGTACCGACATCTTTCCAATATCCGTCAAAAAGATAAGCAAACATTCTCTCGCCTGCACGGTGCATTGCGGGAATAACGTCTTTACCGAAGTCATTTGAAGAATCAGGGTTATTCTCATCATCAATTAAGTACTTGCGAAGTTTTTCCCAAGTGAATATGTAAACGCCCATTGAAGCTTTGTTGCTTCTCGGATTTTTCGGCTTTTCCTCAAATTCGGAAATTGAGTTGTCATCGTTAAGAATCATAAGGCCGAAACGTGATGCCTCTTCCCACGGAACCTCAAGCATTGCGATTGTGCAAGCGGCGTTATTTTTCTTGTGGTAATCAAGCATTTTGTTGTAATCCATTTTGTAAATGTGGTCGCCCGAAAGAACGGCAACATACTCAGGGTTATAACGGTCAATGAAATTGATGTTTTGATAAATGGCGTTGGCTGTTCCCTTATACCACTCCATTCCCTTAATCTGCTGGTAAGGTGAGAGCATGTGAACACCGCCGTTTGCACGGTCAAGGTCCCAAGCCTGACCGTTGCCGATGTAATCGTTAAGTTCCAAAGGCTGGTACTGAGTAAGAACACCAACGGTACTGATGCCTGAGTTCACGCAGTTTGAAAGCGGAAAGTCAATAATTCTGTATTTGCCGCCGTAGGGTACGGCAGGCTTTGCAATGTTCTTTGTAAGAACACCGAGGCGGCTTCCTTGACCGCCTGCAAGAAGCATTGCAATACATTCCATTTTACGAGCCATATATTTTCCTCCTTAGAGATTGTTTATTTGGTCTTTTTAAGATAAATTGCGGACATAGGCGGCAAGTCAAGCGCAATGCTTTGCTCCTGCCCGTGCATAGCAATTTTTTCACATTTTATTCGCTCGGGGTTTTGCGATATGCCGAAACCGCCGAATTTTTCATCGTCTGAATTGAAGACGATTTTGTAAGCTGACTTTTTCGGAACGCCTATTCGGTAATTTTCGCGGCGAACGTTTGTAAAGTTGAAAACTGCGATAATTTCTTTGCCGTCTTCGGCTATTCTGCGGAAAGCAATTACAGAGTTATCTCTGTCGTCAGACGAAATCCAGGAAAAGCCCTCCCAAGAATAATCTACTTGCCAAAATGCAGGGTTTTTCTTATAAAATTTATTGAGTTCTTTTGTATATCCCTGTAATTTACGGTGCATATCGTAATCGAGCAGTAACCAATCAAGCCCTTGCTCATAATTCCATTCAATAAACTGACCGAACTCACTGCCCATAAACAACAGCTTTTTGCCGGGGTGAGCCATCATGTATCCGAGGAACGCTCTGACACCTGCAAATTTTTCTTCGTAGGTTCCGGGCATTTTATTTATAAGGGAGCATTTTCCGTGGACAACTTCATCATGCGAAATAGGCAAAATGAAATTCTCGGAAAAAGCGTAGAAGAAAGAAAATGTTATGCAGTCATGATTATTCTTTCTGAAAATACCGTCAAGTGAGAAATAACGGAGAATGTCGTTCATCCAGCCCATATTCCACTTAAAATTAAAGCCAAGTCCGCCCATAAACACAGGCTTTGTAACCATTGGCCAGGCGGTGCTTTCTTCGGCAATCATCAAAGCACCGGGGTAATCACGGAACAGAATTTCAGAGAGTTTATGGAAAAACTCAACAGCCTCTAAGTTTTCAACACCGCCGTTTTTATTGGCTATCCATTCGCCGTCTTTGCGGTCATAGTTAAGGTAGAGCATTGAAGCAACCGCGTCAATACGAAGACCGTCAATATGGAATTTGTCAAGCCAGAACATTGCACTTGAGCAAAGAAAGCTCCTAACCTCGTTTTTACCAAAGTCAAAAACCTTTGTTCCCCAGCCGTAATGCTCGCCTTTTTTCGGGTCGGCGTATTCGTAGCAGGGTGTTCCGTCAAATTCGTAAAGTCCGTTGGCATCTTTCGGGAAATGGGCAGGAACCCAGTCAAGAATAACGCCGATTCCCGATTTGTGGAAGCAGTCGATTAAATACATTAAATCGTGTGGTGTGCCGTAACGTGAAGTTGCCGCAAAATAACCGGTAACCTGGTAGCCCCAAGAGCCGTCAAACGGGTATTCCGTAAGGGGCATAAACTCAACGTGCGTGTAACCCATCTCTTTAACGTAAGGAACTAATTCCTCAGCCATTTGGCGGTAGGACAGGAAATTTCCGTCCTCATGCTGTTTCCAAGAGCCTAAATGGACCTCATAAATATTAACCGGCTTTGCATAAGCCGATGATTTCTTCTTTTGCTCCTCCCATTTCCCGTCATGCCATTTGTAGCCGCTTAAATCGTAAAATTTAGTGGCGTTAGAGGGCCTTGTTTCCATGTGAAAACCGTATGGGTCGCTTTTAAGAAGCCTCTTGCCTTTTTTTGTGAGTATTGAATACTTGTAAGTGTCATATTGCTTTATACCCGGAATACTGCATTCCCAAATTCCGCCGCCGGAGATACGGGACATAACATTAGCTGAGTCGCTCCAGTTGTTGAAATCACCCACAACGGAAACGGACTCGGCGTTGGGCGCCCATACTCTGAAGACAACGCTGTCTTCACTCTCTTTGTGTGAGCCGAAAAACTCATAAGAACGGGCGTTGTTTCCCTGATGGAAAAGGTAAACGGGTACCTGATTTTTATTTTCCTCCATATTGAACCTCTTTACACAAATTTATACAATTACATTTTATCACCACTGCGAAAGGTTTTCAAGAGATTTTTGAACAAAATAATCAAATATACCACAAAAATTGTTATACTGATTTGTGTAGTTTGTTACAAAATACAACAAGGTTTTACAATAATGTTATATGCAATTTGTAGGAATTGCTGTTTCCCGATGCTAATAAAACGAATTTTATTTCTGAATATTACGGTGCAAAAAAAAGGGACGGATAAATCCGCCCCAAAAAAATTTATTCCATTTTTTAAGAAAGTTCAAACTGACCTGTGTAAAGGCTGTAATATCTGCCTTTTTGTGCCAGAAGCTCGTCATGGTCGCCGCGCTCAATTATTTCGCCGTTTTCAAGCACCATTATTGCATTTGCGTTGCGAACAGTTGAAAGCCTGTGAGCAATTACAAAGGTGGTTCTGCCGTGCATCAGTTTATCCATACCCTGTTCAATCAGCTTTTCGGTTCTTGTGTCAATTGAGCTGGTTGCTTCGTCAAGAATAAGCACGGGCGGGTCGGCTACTGCCGCACGGGCGATTGAAATAAGCTGTCTTTGACCTTGTGAAAGGTTGCCGCCGTCACCTGTTAACACTGTGTCGTAACCGTCGGGAAGTGCCATAATAAATTCATGGGCATTAGCAAGTTTTGCGGCATTTTCAACTTGCTCGTCGGATGCCTCAAGGTTGCCGTAACGTATGTTTTCTCTGATTGTGCCTGTGAAAAGGTGAGTGTCCTGAAGAACAATACCCAGTGAGCGGCGTAAATCGTCTTTTTTAATTTTGCCGATGTTAATGCCGTCATAACGGATTTTACCGTCGCTTATTTCGTAAAATCTGTTAATAAGATTTGTAATTGTTGTTTTGCCTGCACCCGTTGAGCCCACAAAAGCAATTTTTTGACCGGGCTTAGCGTAAAGAGAAATGTTGTTAAGAACCGTCTTTTTACCGTCATAAGAGAAGGTGACGTTCTCAAATTCAACTTTGCCCATAAGTTCACGGTATTCAACCGTACCGTCAGCGGAGTGCGTGTGTTTCCAAGCCCAGATACCCGTATGCTCGGGACATTCCGTGAGAATTCCGTTTTCGTCCTTTTTGGCGTTGACAAGTGTAACGTAGCCCTCGTCAACTTCCGGCTTTTCGTCAAGGTATTCAAAAATTCTTTCAGCACCGGCAATAGCCATAATCGCATTATTAAACTGTTGTGAAAGCTGAGTGATAGGCTGTGAGAAATTTCTTGAATATGTTAAGAAAGCAACAAGGTCGCCAACGGAAATTACTCCTTTAACAACGGAAAATGCGCCGATACCTGCCGAAAGTGCATAGGTCAGGTGAGAAAGGTTACCCATAATCGGCATAAGTATGCTTGCAAAGGTGTTAGCACCCGTTGATGCTTTGCGGAGTGTTTCGTTTACACTGTCAAACTGCTCAATTATTTCATTTTCATGATTAAATACTTTAATTACTTTCTGTCCGCTGATTGTTTCCTCAACAAATCCGTTTACTTTTGCAATCTGTTCCTGCTGTTTCTTAAAGAAAAACGCACTCTTTGTGCCTAAGTTTTTTACGATAATGAGCATTAAAGCAACCATAAAAATTACAACGAGGGTAAGCCATTTGCCGAAATAAACCATAAAGATAAATGACCCTACGATTGTAATTGCAGACGAAATAAGCTGTGAAAGACCCTGCGAAAGAAACATTCTGAGGGACTCAACATCGTTTGTAAAACGTGACATTATCTCGCCGTTGGGTCGGGAATCGTAAAACCCAATTGGTAAATCTGCAACCGAGTCAAAAAGCTCCTTGCGAAGCCTTCTAAGGGTTCTCTGTGTTAAAAATACCGAGCATTTTGACCTGCCGTATGAGGTGATAACACCCAAAAGGAACACAAGAATCATAAACACGAAATATTTTTTAACAGGGTCAAAAATATGAATACTGAATTTTTGACCGGCAATATTTACAAGGAGTTCGTCAATAAGGGGCTGAATGAAAAGCGATGCGCAAACCGTTGCCGCAGAGCTGACTATTACAAGCACAATCATACCGATGAGAAGTGCTTTTTCTTTTGCGATGTATTTAAGGAGCCTTTTTACCGTTGCACCTGTGTTTTTAGGCTTTGCGGGAGCAGGGCCTCTTTTTTTAGGACCGTGCATTATAAGTCACCTCCTACTAAATCGGGTGAGTCAAAGTCATCGTTACCCTTTTGCTGAGCAGAGTAAATTTCTCTGTAAATTTCGTTTCTTTCGAGAAGCTCTGCGTGAGTACCGATGTCTGAAATTTCACCGCGGTCAAGAATAATAATCTTATCACAGTCGGAAATTGAAGAAATTCGCTGGGCAATAATAATTTTTGTTGTGTCGGGAGCGCTGTTACGAAGCCCTGCACGTATGCGAGCGTCTGTTGCCGTGTCAACTGCGCTTGTGGAGTCGTCAAGAATTAGAATTTTAGGGTTTTTAAGAAGAGCACGGGCAATGCAAAGACGCTGCTTTTGACCACCCGAAACATTAACGCCGCCTTGACCCAAATCTGTTTGGAAGCCGTCGGGAAAACTCTCAACAAACCCGAGTGCGTCTGCTGTTTCACACACGTTTCTGAGTTCTTCGTCACTTGCGTTTTTGTTACCCCAGCGAAGATTTTCCGCAATAGTGCCCGAGAAAAGAACATTCTTTTGAAGAACAACGGAAACCGCCTCGCGGAGCGCACGGATACTGTATGATTTAACGTTTTTACCTGCTACTAAAACTTCACCGCACGAGGCGTCGTAAAGACGCGGAATAAGTGAAATTATTGAAGATTTTGAACTGCCTGTAGCACCCATGATTCCAACCATTTCGCCGCTTTCAATTTTGAAGGACACGTTTTTAATTATATCCTTACCCTCACCGTAGCGGAATGAAACGTTACGGAATTCAATGCTGCCGTCTGAAACTTCCGTTTCGGGGTTTTCCGGGTCG
>CAMFPJ010000071.1 GCA_945971755.1 uncultured Clostridia bacterium | reverse complement strand
ATAAGAGACAGAAATTACTTAATACGGTAAACTCAAATGTGAAAATATACAAAATTTATATTTTTCGGTAAATTTGATTTTCAACCAAAATTTTCTGCACTTTTTTCAAAATAATAATGACAAAATTCTTGTTTTGTAGTATAATGAAACATATCATGTGTAATTATGTTCATTTTGGAGGTAACTCTTATGGCAGTAGTTAGAAAAGAGGCTTATTTTAACTCTTCAAACGGCGTTAATAAAGTACATACTTTGATTTGGGAAGACCCTGACTTAACACCCGTAGGCATTTTGCAGCTAACTCACGGAATGGCAGAGCACATACTCCGTTATGACGATTTTGCGAGGTTTTTCGCTTCTAACGGTTTTGTCGTTTGCGGTCATGACCACGTCGGCCACGGCAAGAGCATTAACGAACGCTCTGAAATCGGTTATATAGCTCCCGTTAACGGTGACAAACGCCTTGTTGACGATATGCATATTCTTACAAAAATTATGAAAAAGCGTAATCCCGATATTCCGTATTTCCTTTTCGGTCACAGTATGGGTTCTTTTTGCGCAAGAGTCTATGCAGCTCATTTCGGCGAAGAACTCAACGGACTTATTCTTTGCGGTACGGGTGAAATTCCTGATATTTCATCGGCACTTCTTGACCTTATGGACATAGTTTGCGAAAGGTACGGTGAAAAGCGCCGTGTTGACCAAATAGGCGATTTAATTAACAAAGGAGCATCTTTAATCGTCGGTGACTCTGAAAATCCGCTTGCGTGGCTTTCCGTTGACAGTGACAACAGACTTCGCTATTCAAATGACGACCTTTGCGGATTTACCTACACTCTTCGTGGGTATAGAGATATTTTTGCGGTTATGTGCGAAGCTTGTGAAAGCTCATGGGCTTACAAAATGCCGCAGCACTTACCTGTAATGATAATTTCAGGTGCTAATGACCCTATCGGCTCAAAGGGTAGGGGCGTTTTAACAGTGGCGGACAACCTTGTTGAGGCAGGCATTGAACCGAACGTAATTCTTTACCCGGGTCTTCGCCACGAAATTCTCAACGAAGAAGATAACGAACGGGTTTATAAGGATATTCTTGAATTTTTACATTCTTGCTACACTGCAAGATAAGGGAGAAAAAATTGACACAGTTTGTAAGTTCTGAAAAAATAATCGAACAACAGAATATAGCACATGACGTAGAAGAATTATTACTTCTTCGGTACGGTAAAACACCGCTTGCTTACGTTCATACATACGGCTGTCAGGGCAATGTTGCGGACAGTGAGCGTATTAAGGGAATGCTTGTTCAAATGGGCTTTAATATGACCGAAGAAATTGAAGAAGCAGACTTAATTCTCTACAATACATGTGCAATTCGTGAACACGCCGAGGACAGAGTTTTCGGTAATGTGGGCGCTATTAAAAAGCTTAAAAAGGCAAAGCCCGAACTAATAATTGCTCTTTGCGGTTGCATGATGCAGCAAGAACACATAAGAGAAAAAATATATAACAGTTATCCCTTTGTCGATATTGTTTTCGGCACACACGCTCATTATCTTTTGCCTGAACTTCTGAAAAAATATTTAACACGCGGAAAACGTGTTTTTTCAGCTTTCGAGACGGACGGTGAGATTGCGGAGGGCTTGCCCGTTTACCGTGACAGAACTGCAAAGGCATGGCTTCCGATTATGTACGGATGTGACAATTTCTGTAGCTACTGTGTTGTACCTTATGTTCGCGGCAGAGAAAGAAGCAGAAAGCCGGAGGATATAATTACAGAAGCAAAGCAAATTATTGCAGAGGGTTATAAAGATATTACGCTTCTCGGTCAAAATGTTAACTCTTACGGTAAAGGACTCGATGAAGACATTAACTTCTCAAAGCTTTTAAGGATGATAAATGACCTTCCCGGTGATTTTACAATTCGTTTTATGACCTCACACCCTAAGGACTGTACGCATGAACTGATTGACACAATCGCCCAGTGCGAAAAGGCTTCAAAGCATATTCACTTGCCGTTCCAGTCAGGAAATAACAGAGTTTTGGGTGAAATGAACCGCCGTTACACCCGTGAAAAGTATCTTGAACTTATAAATTACGCTAAAGAGAAAATTGACGGTCTTTCACTTACAAGTGATGTAATCGTGGGCTTCCCGGGTGAAACATACGAAGAATTTTGTGACACTCTTTCGCTTGTAAAAGAAGTTGAATTCACTTCTCTTTTCACATTTATCTTCTCTTCCCGTAAAGGCACAAAAGCTGCTGATATGACGGACCCTGTTCCTCACGAAGAAAAGGCAAAATGGTTTAAGGAGCTTTGCGATTTGCAAGAAAGCATTGCCGCAGAGCACAGCGCGAAGATGAAAGGTAAAATCTACCGCGTTCTTTGCGAGGGTGTAAGCAAAAATGACACGTCGCTTTTAGCAGGCAGAACCGACGGAAATATTATCATCGAATTTAAGGGTGGCAGTTCTTTAATCGGAAAATTCTGTCACGTAAAAGTAACAGAGCCTCTTAACTGGATAGTCAGGGGCGAATTAGTTAATTAAAAACCAATGGGTTTATAATAATTTTTCTATATAAAGGAGTAAAATTCATGGACAATCTTGAAAAACTTACAAGAGAACTCGGCGCAGCAATTCAGCAGGACGAGCGTTATGCTAAATTTGTTGCCGCAAGAGAGGCAAATGACAAAGACACAGCCCTCGCTGAGCTTATGAGCAAAATTCAGCTTATCCAGATTTCTTATCAGCATGAAGCTGCTAAAGAAAATGCAGATGAGGGAAAGCTTAAGGCTTACGACGAAGAATTCAGAGGCGTTTACACAGAAATTATGCAGAATCCCAATATGCGTAATTATGAACTTGCAAGAAAAGACATTGACGATATGATGAATTATCTTACCGGTATTCTTGCACTTTGCGTAAACGGTGACGACCCTGCAACCTGTGACCCGACTGCACATGATGACGGTTGCGGCGGCGACTGTTCATGCTGCGGCAGTGACTGCGGTCATGACCATCATCACGAATAATATTTGAAATAAGGAGGGACATAAGGTGGCTGAGCTTTCACCCATGATGAAACAATATTTCGAAATAAAAGAAAATTACCAAGACGCTATTCTTATGTTCCGACTTGGTGACTTTTATGAAATGTTTTTTGAGGATGCTAAAATTGCATCAAAAGAACTTGATTTAGTTCTTACCGGCCGTGATTGCGGTCAAGAGGAAAGAGCACCCATGTGCGGTGTTCCCTTTCACAGTGCAGATTCTTATATTGCAAAACTTGTTGCCCACGGCTTCAAAGTTGCAATATGCGAGCAGATGGAAGACCCTGCAACAGCAAAGGGGATTGTTAAGCGTGATGTTATCAGGCTGATAACTCCGGGAACGGTAATCGAAAGTTCAATGCTTGACGAATCCAAAAACAATTATTTAGCGTCTGTTTGTTCTTATGACGGCAAAGTAGGACTTAGTTTTATTGACATTTCAACAGGTGAGGTCAATCTGACTGAATTTTCAGAAAACACAGAGCAGAGAACAATGAACGAAATGGGAAGGTATAACCCTTCCGAAGTTATTCTTAATAAAGAGGCTGTTTCGTTCCCGAAACTTTGTGAATTTATCTCGAAAAAGCTTGAAGCATCTGTTGAAATTTTAACAGAAGAATTCGATTTGGAAAAATCTTCCGAAGCAGTTAAAAGTCATTTCGGTACCAATGATTTAACAACGCTTTCCCTTAACGGCAGAGAGAGTGCGGTTAAAGCTCTTGGTGCGTCAATTCTTTATTTACAGTCAACTCAAAAAAGAGACCTTGATAATATAAAAAATGTAAATTTCTATACCGATGCAAAATATATGAAACTCGGTGTTTCTGCTATTCGCAACCTTGAACTTATTGAAACAATGCGTGACAGGAACACAAAGGGTTCACTTTTGTGGGTTCTTGACAAAACAAAAACCGCAATGGGCAAGCGTATGCTTCGTTCGTTCCTTGAGCGTCCGCTTTATGACTGCGCAGAAATTTCAAGAAGACTTAACGCTGTTGATGAGCTTTACGGTAAAACTGAAATTCGTGAAAGTGAAATGAAGCTTCTTTCCGGGGTTTATGACATTGAGCGTCTGATGACCCGAATAGTTTATAACACCGCTAACGCTAAGGAACTTCTTTCACTTTTATCAACACTTAAAAAGCTTCCCGAGATTAAAGAATTACTTTCGGGTTGTGAATGTAATCTTCTTAAATCTGTTTATAATGAACTTGATGTTTTGGAAGATGTTTGTTCCCTTATTGATGTTTCAATTTCCGAAGATGCTCCGTTTTCGGTACGTGAGGGCGGTATGATTAAAGACGGCTTTAATGCCGAACTTGACGAACTTCGCTCTATTGTAAACGGCGGACGTGATATTCTCACAAAACTTGAAACGGAAGAGCAAGAAAAAACAGGCATCAAAAAACTAAAAATCGGTTATAACAAAGTGTTCGGTTACTTCTTTGAGGTTCTTAATTCTTATAAAGAACTTGTTCCCGATTATTATATCCGTAAACAAACGCTTACTAACTGTGAAAGATACATAACAGAAGAACTTAAAGATCTTGAAACTAAGGTACTGGGTGCACAGGAAAGAATTGTGAGCCTTGAATATGAAATTCTCAATTCCATTCGCAAAAAAATTGCAGGGGAGTACATCCGCACACAAATTACTTCACATTCATTGGCACTGCTCGATGTTATCTGCTCACTTTCCGCTGTTGCGGTGCAAAACAATTACTGCCGACCTGACATTAACGATAAAGGCGTAATAAGAATAAATGAGGGCAGGCACCCTGTTGTTGAGGCACTTCAAAAAGGTAACATTTTTGTTCCCAATGACACGCTTCTTGACAAAGACAGCAACAGAATGATGGTAATTACCGGTCCTAATATGGCGGGTAAATCAACTTATATGCGTCAAATTGCCTTAATTGTCTTAATGGCACAAATGGGCTCGTTTGTCCCTGCAAGGTCAGCGGACATCGGCATTGTAGATGCAATTTTCACCCGTGTAGGTGCGTCTGACGATTTATCTTCAGGTCAGTCAACATTTATGGTTGAAATGAACGAGGTTGCGGAAATACTCTCTTATGCAACGGGTGAGAGCCTTGTTATTCTTGACGAAATCGGCAGGGGCACTTCAACATTTGACGGAATGAGTATTGCAAGAGCAGTTGTTGAGTATTTGGCAGACAAGAAAAAAATCGGTGCCAAAACTCTTTTTGCAACGCATTATCATGAACTGTCCGAACTTGAAAGCACAGTTGGCGGTGTTAAAAATTATAATGTTGCGGTCAAAAAACGAGGTGACGATTTAACATTCCTCAGAAGAATTGTTCCGGGAGGGGCAGACAGCAGCTACGGTATTGAGGTAGCAAAACTTGCGGGTGTGCCCGACACGGTAATTTCAAGAGCCAAGGTAATTTTAAGAGTTCTTGAAGACAACGACTTAATGAAGCCAAAAAATGATTTTGTTGATATCACGGAAACTGTTGAGGATATGCAAATCTCATTTACAGACGGTAAAAACGACAGCATTATTGAGCGACTTAAAGGGCTTGACGTTAATGTTTTAACTCCCATTGAAGCGATGAGTATTCTCAACGAGCTCTCAAGCGAAGCAAAACAGTAGTTTATAATTATTGAAAGGCAGGTGTAATCAATGGCAAAAATCAACAAACTTCCAAAGGAGATTTACAATTTAATATCTGCCGGCGAAGTAGTTGAGCGACCTGCTTCCGTAGTAAAGGAGCTTATGGAAAATGCCGTTGATGCAGGTGCCGATTCAATTACCGTTGAGATTCAGAACGGCGGAATTAAATTTATCCGTGTTTCCGATAATGGATGCGGTATTGCTCGTGAAGATGTAAAAACCGCATTTTTAAGCCATGCTACAAGCAAAATTTCAAAGGCCGATGACTTAAATACAATTATGACTTTAGGTTTTCGCGGTGAAGCGCTTCCGTCAATTGCCGCAGTATCCAAGGTTAATTTAATTACCCGCACAAGCGATGAAGAGTTCGGCACAAGCCTTAATATTGAGGGTGGCGATATTACCGATATTTTTGATGCAGGTTGTGCAGTGGGAACAACATTTATTGTTCGTGAGATTTTCTACAACACTCCTGCAAGAATGAAATTCCTTAAAAAAGATGTCAGTGAGGGAAATTACGTTTCAGCGGTAGTTGAAAAAATTGCTCTTGCAAACCCACAGATTTCCGTAAGATTTATCCGTGACGGTAAAACCGTATTTATCACAAACGGTGACGGTGAGCTTAGAAGTGTCTGTTTTTCGGCTTTTGGTAAGGATTTTTGCGACGGGCTTATTTCTGTTGATAATGTTGTGGGCGGTATTCGTGTTTTCGGTCTTGTTACTCCGCCTTATAATTCACGCGGCTCAAGGGGAATGCAATATTTCTTTGTTAATGGCAGAAGTATTCGCAATTCAACTGTAACGGCCGCATTTGAAAACGCTTATAAAAACAGCGTTATGGTCGGCAAGTTCCCCGGAGGAGTTCTATTTCTTGAAATGTCTCCCGAAAAGGTTGACGTTAATGTTCATCCGTCTAAAATTGAAGTTCGGTTTTCTGATGAACACGCGGTTTTCGACGCAGTTTTCCATGCCGTAAAATCTGCTCTTCAAAATGAAAAAAGCATTAAACAGGCACATATTACTCCTGCTGCAGATCGCAATCTTGAAGTCCTTCAAAAATCAAGCACTTTCACCGAGCCGTTGAGGTCAGAACAAACAAATATCTTTATGGCAGAAAATAAAAATGCTTTTGAATCTGTATTTACAGTTGCAGACGTTACCCATAATGAAAGTGCTTATAATTCAGCAGATGAAGATGACGGATTAAATATCGAATTTCCCGTAAAGAAAAAAGAAGTAATAAATAAGCCTGAAACAAAAGAAACGCCTTTTCAAAATACACAAGATTTCAAAATTTTAGGCGAAGCATTCAAAACATACATTTTTGTTGAAATGGCAGGCTCTGTTTTCGTTATAGACAAGCACGCCGCACACGAAAGAATCAACTTTAACAAACTTAAGAATGAAAATCACAATTTAGGCAGTCAAATACTTATTGAACCTGTTTCTGTTACTCTCGGTAAAGATGAATATTGCGCGGTACTTGAAAATCTTGATTTGGTAAACAGTGCAGGATTTGATGTTGAAGATTTCGGCAACGGTTCTGTCATTGTAAGAAGCTGCCCGACTGATTTAGACGGAGATGAAATCGCACCGCTTATAAGCGAGCTTGCAGGCTATCTTCTTAAAACCAAAAGAGAAATAATGAACGAACACTTAGAATGGATTTACCACAATGTTGCTTGCAGAAGTGCAATAAAGGCAGGGGATAAATCAAGTCCCGAAG
>CAMFPJ010000070.1 GCA_945971755.1 uncultured Clostridia bacterium | reverse complement strand
TTTAAGCCGCATATTAGGGGGTAGTCTGTCTAAGGCTAAAAAGCGGAGTTTCCCACCCTCAATAGCGAGTCTATATTAAGGTAGGTAAAAAAATGTACGCAATTATTGTTACTGGCGGCAAGCAGTATAAGGTTACTAACGGTGACGTTGTTTTCATCGAAAAGCTTGACGCAGAGGAAGATGCTGAGATTACTTTTGACAAAGTTCTCGCAGTCGGTTCGGATGACGGCATTAAAGCAGGCACTCCTTATGTTGAGGGCGCAACTGTTGCAGCAAAAGTCATCAAAAACGGTAAGTCAAAGAAAATTACTGTTTTCACTTATAAGTCAAAGAAAAACGAAAAGCGTAAAATGGGTCATCGTCAGCCGTACACAAAGGTTGAGATTACTGCAATTAACGCATAATGACACGTGTAAAGTTTCTCTATTCGGGTGACTCGGTTCGGTCTTTTGAAATCAGCGGTCATTCCGGAGCGGGAGAAGAGGGCCTCGATATTGTTTGCAGTGCAGTTTCGTCTGCGGCGTATTTAACGGCAAACACAATTTTAGAGGTTCTTAAAATCAATGCGGACGCAGTTGTTCGCGACGGGTATATGAGAGTTACAATTCCTGTATCGTCTTTACCCGAAACAAAACCACTGACAGACGGTTTGGTTTTACATTTAACCGAGCTTGAAAGTCAGTATCCGCAACACATAAAAATTGAAAGAGGTGCTTTTTAATGCTTAAGATTAACATTCAGTTATTTGCTCATAAAAAAGGTATGGGTTCTACAAAGAACGGCAGAGACTCAGAATCAAAGAGACTCGGCGTTAAAAGAGCTGACGGACAGACAGTTCTTGCAGGTAATATTCTTGTTAAGCAGCGCGGAACTCATATTCACCCCGGAAACAACGTAGGACGCGGTTCTGATGATACCTTGTTCGCTCTTGTTGACGGTAAAGTTAAGTTCGAGAGAATGGGTAAAGACAGAAAGAAAGTCAGCGTTTATCCTGTTGAGCAGTAATTTAATTACAAGTCAAACTCCCCAAGACACACGTCTTAGGGAGTTTTTTTACGGCTCAGTAGTTGAAAGTACGGCGTTTTTATAGTAGTGTAGGAGTATTTCGTCGTAAGTGTTTCCGCTTTTGGCCATAGCGTTTGCGCCTGCTTGGCTCATTCCGACTCCGTGGCCGTAACCTTTTACCGTAAATGTAAATTTTCCATCATCATATTTCAGTGAAAACGTTGCACTTTTAAGTGAGAACATAGTGCGGATTTCCGGTCCGCTGAACTCTTTTCCGCCAAGGAACAAAGATTTAACGGTTCCTGTATTGTTTTGCTCTGATTTTCCAATCCATTTTTTTGGGTCGCCTTCGCATTTCGCACCGTTTTTCTCGAGAATTGCTTTTGCTTCTTTCGTTGTTAATTCAACACTTGAAACAAAGTTCGGTGACAGTTTGTCAGAGGGACTTTCTACGGAAACTAAGTACGGAATACTTTTTCCCCAAACGTTTTCGGCATTTTCGGTTTTTCCGTTGGAAACTGAGAAAAAGGTTGCCATGATGGGCTCATCCTCAAAGCAAAGAACTTTGTTTTGTACTTCGTCAATGCATTGTTCAAGTTTTGAACGGTAGGCGGAATATTTATCCCCCCACTTTTCTTTTTGCTCTTCTTCGGTTAAATATTTTTGCGCTTTATCCGAAATATCGGCATTGCCGAGGCTTTCTGTTTTATGAGCTTTTGTGTAGAGTAAAAGGCTGTGGCAGGCAACTGCCTGAGCCTTAATTGCTTCTGCTTCCGCAGTGGGCCCGATTTCCGCAGCAACGGAATCAATCAGATATTCCCTGAGTGAAAGCTCCGTGACAGAGCCGCTGCCCACAGACAGTATCTTGACGTTTTCTGTTGGTGTGGGTACGGGTATTTCCTCGGTAAATTCAGACTTTTCACCCGATACATTTGAGGAAAAAGTATCTTTTGCATGAGACACGGAAACAAGCGGGCAAAGAATCATTGCCACGGCAAGAAAAAAGCAAATAGCGGTGTAATTTTTCAATTTTTATCGCTCCCTTTTTGTTGACTTTATTATAGGTTTGTTATACAATATAATAGATTATTTATATTTTCAGAAGGAGGTAAGCTTATGTCAGGAATCATTGATAGAATATCCAAAGAGGCTATTAATAATTTATTCGAAGAACAAAGAAAAAATAACTACATAAACCCTGATTACTACAGAAGATTTGATGTTAAGCGCGGTCTTCGTAATGCGGACTCGACAGGTGTGTTGGCAGGCTTAACCAGAATTTGCTCAGTTGAAGGCTACTATATAGATGACGGTGAACGTGTTCCGAAAGACGGCAAGCTAATTTACCGCGGAATTAACATGACTGAAATTGTTGAATCTTGCGAAAAGGAAAACCGTTTCGGTTATGAAGAAGTAATCTATCTTCTTCTTTTCGGTGTGTTGCCGACGGAAAGGCAATTAAATCTTTTCAAACAAATTCTTGCGGAGTGCCGTGAACTTCCCGAAGATTTTGTTGAAGATATGATTATGAAGGTTCCGTCAAAGAATATTATGAACAAGGTTGCCCGTTGTGTTCTTGCGCTTTATTCTTACGACGAAGACCCTGACAATATTGACCCTGCAAATGTACTTCGTCAATGTATTCAGTTAATAGCACAAATTCCTACCATTATGGCAGGTGCTTATCAGGTTAAACGAAGAATTTTTGATAAAAAGAGTATGTACTTTCACCAGAACAACCCAAACCTTGGCTTTGCGGAGTCAATTTTGCGTTCAATAAGGGCAGACAAGCAATTCACTGACGAGGAAGCAAAACTTCTTGATATTTGCTTGATTTTGCATGCTGATCACGGCGGCGGCAACAACTCAACCTTTACAACAAGATGTATTACGTCAAGCGGTACTGACACCTACTCTGCAATTGCCGCAGGCATAGGTGCTTTGAAAGGTCCGAAACATGGCGGGGCAAACATTCACGTTTCAGAAATGACTGATGATATTAAAGCAAATGTTCCTGATTTTACCAATGAGGAAAAGCTGAAATCGTATCTTAACAAAATCCTTGACAAGCAGGCAGGCGACCGTTCGGGTCTCATTTACGGTATGGGTCATGCTGTTTACACACTTTCAGACCCGCGTGCTAAAATACTTAAGCGCTATGCCGAAAAATACTCAAAGATTTACGGTAAAGAAGAAGATTTTGAACTTCTTTCAATGATTGAAAAACTTACCCCGGGACTCTTAGCAGAGCGCAGAGGTGTTAACAAAAAGGTTTGTGCCAATGTTGACCTTTATTCAGGACTTATATACGATATGCTCGGAATCCCCAGAGATTTGTTTACACCGTTGTTTATGTCTGCCCGTGTTGCAGGTTGGTCTGCTCACAGAATTGAGGAAATCACCTCGAACGGCAAAATTGTGCGTCCTGCTTATAAGAATGTTACTATTCCGAGGCCTTATGTTCCCATGAGTGAGCGTGCCGAAAACTTTGATATGGCACAGAATGAGTATATCTCCATTGAGGAAAGGTGAAACAACAATGAAAATCACAGGTAAAAACGAAAAAATCAATCCTCTTATGGGTCTTTACGTTGCGGCAGGCTTGCTTATTGCGTCACTCCCAATAAGAATTTATCAGCTTCTTACGATTATTGAATCGGACACGGGCTTTTACAAAACAGTTGACCGTTCGGTTTACGTGATGTATATTTTAGCGTTTGCGGCAGTTGTTATCCCTTATATTCTTGCGACTGTTGCAAAGAATATTCCTGCCTCAAAATCACCGTTTCGCAGAAATAAAATTTTGGCGGCAACTTCATTTTTCCTTGGAGCCGGTATTGTCCTTGACGTTGTTTCGGCCGCTTCAAAGCTTATTATCAATGCAAGAAACTTTACTGCAAGCGGTCTTTCGTTTTTCGGAACTGCAGAACAGGGCCAGGTGCCGTTATTATTTGAGGCAATAATCGGTATTTTTGCCGCTATTTATCTTTTTGTGTTCGGAATTTCTTATATTGACGGCAGAACAACATATTCTCAATACAAATTCCTTGCAATTACTCCGTTCTTCTGGGCAATGGCAAGACTTGTTCTCCGCTTTATACGAAAAATTTCTTATGTAAATGTTTCCGACTTAATGCTTGAACTTTTCGGGATAGCATTTATGATGGTTTTCTTTATGTCATTTGCCAGAATTTCTTCCGGGCTTTCAAACAACAAAGCAATGCGCAGTGTTTTTGCTTCGGGCTCTGTTGCTGTATTCTTCTTGGGTGTGTCAAACATTGCTCGGGTAGTAATGCTCGTCAGCGGAAACGGCGCAGGTATTCCTAACGAATATCCGCTTTCAATTTGTGATTTAGCATTTGCTTTCTTTGCAGCAGCTTACATTGTAAATGCTTACAAATGTGCCAAAGAGAATGACAGCAAAGAATTGGTTGAGGAAACTAAAGTTTCTGAGAACGATATGCAAACAGATGACAACTTCTTAAGCGAATAAGGAGAAAATTATGTTTCTTTCAAATATGATAACTGCACTGACGCAGGTTGTCATACTGTATATTATTGTGGCGCTCGGCTTTTTCTGCCACAAAGCGGGAATTTACACCGAAAAGGCTTCCCGGCTTACAACCGATTTGCTTTTCTACATCGTAACTCCGGCAATGATTATTCGCTCGTTTATTGCAATTGAGTACAGCAGAGAAACGCTTAAGGGTTTAGGGCTTGCATTTCTTGCCGCAATTATTTTTCACCTTATCGGCATTGTTCTGTCAGAAATTTTCTTTTGCAAAACAGATACGGAAAAAGCGTCTATTTACAAATTTGCCGCAGTTTACGGCAATGTGGGCTATATGGTTTTGCCCCTTGCGGGGGCAATGCTCGGTGATGAGGGCGTTTTCTATTGCTCGGCTATTGTAATTCCGTTCAATATTCTTTCGTTCACTCACGGAATTAAAGTAATGACAAAGGGAACAAAGAACAGCAAAATTTCGGCTAAAGATTTGTTGTTGAACCCCGGTTCCATCGGAGTGCTTGTGGGACTTCCGCTCTTTCTCCTTAACGTAAATCTGCCGCAAGTAGCGTTTATGCCTCTTTCATACGTTGCAGATTTGCAAACACCCCTTGCAATGATTATGTTCGGCACTTATCTTGCTTCCGCTGATTTGAAAAAAGTTTTTTCCGATTATCACGTGTTCATTTGCACTTTCCTTAAGCTTATTGCCATGCCCGTTTTAACAATCCTTTCGTTAAAGCTTTTGGGCTTTGCCGGTACACTTCTCGTAGCTTGCTCGCTTTCCGCATCGGCTCCCACAGCAAACAACACTGTAATGTTTGCTGCTAAGTTTGATAAAGATACTGCGCTTGCATCTTCGGTGACGGCATTGGTAAGTTTGTTTTCAATTTTTACAATGCCCGTAATGGTAGCAATTGCACAGAGCATTTAAGGGTGAATTTTATGCATGACTCTAACCTACAATTTGATAGCCTTTGCGAGTATGTGCTTAAATCAGTTAATGCTGGTACGCTTCATCACGGAATGCTCATTGAGTGTTCCGATGAAGAGCTTTCTTTAGAACTTGCTCACATAACAGCAAATGCACTTGTTTGCACAGGTGAGAATAAGCCGTGCGGTATTTGCTCAGCCTGTGTTAAGGCGAAAAATAATAATCATCCCGACATTTTTGAAACAGACGGCAGAACCAAAAAATCTGACGCTTTTACAATTGACAGTGTCCGTGAAATTCGTGCCAATGCGTTTATTGTTCCCAATGAAGCAAACGCAAAGGTCTATATTCTTAAAAACGGACAGAATATGAACGAACAGGCGCAAAATGCTCTTCTGAAAATTCTTGAAGAGCCGCCGTCTTACGTTTATTTTATTATTCTTACAACCACAAAAAGCAGTATGCTTGAAACGGTGATTTCGAGAGTCAGTACATATTCAATTCTCTCAAAGACTGACAATATTACCGACGAAGAAAGAGAATACGTTTCCGAGTTCGTTTCCGCAATTCTTTGCCCTAACGAATTAAAGCTTATGGAGCATACTTCAAAATATATTAAAAACAACCGTTTAGCAGGCAGAGTGCTTGAACTTCTCTCAGCCGTGTGCCGTGATGCATTGGTGCAGAAAAGCGGATTTTCGGGCGAGTTCGGATTTCCGGAAGAAGTTAACAGCCTATGCAATTCGCTGACTGCAAAATCGCTTATAAATCTTGTTAATATTTGTAACGATTTAGAGGCGGCGGTTAAGCGAAATGTGAATAACAACCTGCTGACAGTTCGAATGTGCTATGAGTTCAAAAGAGCCATAGGCAGATAGGAGAAAAATATGATAGAAACCGTTGGTATCCGATTCAAAGAAGGCGGAAAGGTCTATGACTTTGACGCTGACGGACACAAATTTGAAAAAGGAGATTACGCAATAGTTGAAACAGTGCGCGGTCTTGAATGCGGACTTGTTGCTAAAGCTAATCACAGCATTTCCGAGGACGATGTAACAAAACCTCTTAAAAAAGTTATTCGCCCCGCAACAGAAGAGGATATTAAAACCTTGGAGGCAAACAAAGAGAAAGAAAAAGAGGCTTTCAAAATTTGTGAGGAGAAAATTGCTGCTCACGGACTTCAGATGAATCTTGTGGACGTTGAATATACTTTTGACAGAAGCAAAGTACTTTTCTATTTCACCGCAGACGGAAGAGTTGATTTCCGTGAACTTGTAAAAGACTTGGCTTATGTTTTCCGCACAAGAATTGAGCTTAGGCAAATCGGTGTGCGTGACGAGTCAAGAATGGTAGGCGGATTCGGAATGTGCGGCAGACCGTTTTGCTGCAATACTTTCCTTAACGATTTTCAGCCTGTGTCAATTAAAATGGCAAAGGAACAAGGCCTTTCACTTAACCCTACCAAAATCAGCGGAACCTGCGGCAGACTGATGTGCTGCCTGAAATACGAACAGGAAACTTATGAGCACCTTTTACGCCATACGCCAAAAGTGGGTGCTATTGTTGAAACAAAGAGCGGTAAAGGCAGAGTTATTGAAAACAACTTAATTACAGGTATGCTTAAAGTAACCCTTGACAGAAACCCCGATGCAGCACCCGTAACAGTTAATCGCCATGACGTAAAAATCTTAAAAGATGCACAAATCAGAATTGAGAAAGAAGAACTTGAGGCATTTAAGGGAATAGAATAAATTTACACTTGATTTTTTTCTATTATGTGTTACAATTGTTTTTGACAACTTGTGAAAGGGAGGTACATACAAATGGCATACGCAATTAACGACGATTGCATCATGTGTGGTGCTTGCGCAGAAGGTTGCCCCGTTGAAGCAATTTCTGAGGGCGACGGCAAATATGTTATTGATGCTGACACTTGCATCGATTGTGGCGCTTGCGCTGACGCTTGCCCCGTTTCAGCACCTCAGGCTGAGTAATCAGGTAAAAAA
>CAMFPJ010000069.1 GCA_945971755.1 uncultured Clostridia bacterium | reverse complement strand
CTTCACACGTTATGACAAATGAATTCGGTATCCCGTCTGTTACGGTTGACAGGCAATACACCGCAAACGCTTCAGGTCAGTTAAGAACTCGTATTCAGGCATTTGTTGAAAGCCTTGAAATTAAAAAAATACAGAAAGAGAGGGGTGAGCAGTAATGGGATTTTGGGTTAACGAACCGAAAAACCTCGGAAATCTTCATAAGGACAAAACAGGCATTTTGAAGCACCGTGAATGGCGTGGGCTTCGCGACACCATGTACGATTATTACCGTTGGCTTATAATCTGGAAGAATATTATTGTGATGACGGTTAAAGCCCCTGTTTCAACAGTTAAAGGACTTTGGAATTATCGTTGGATGGCATCGTACCTTTCAGCACCTGCATGGGTTGACAGACACACGGAAGGCCTTCGCGGTACGCATCTCAGAATTGCACACCTTCACTTTAACGGACTTGTAAAACCAACAACAGACCTTATCGGTTATCTTCTGAAAAATGATAAGCATTTCCACAAAAATCCGAAAATGGCTGACAAGACTGTTTTGGTTGATGAGATTTTCTCCTCGGAGTTTACTGCCGGTTTCCCGGGCCTTCGTGATGTTCACCTTTCAACAATTCCGATTTTCTTAACATCAATGGTTGACCAGCTTATCACACCGCATTATCTTGACATTACGGAAAGCTACGGTGTTCCTGCCGATGTTTGTCCGCTCCCCAGTGCGGAGGCAGGCGTCGCAATTAATGATGACTATCCCATGCTCGGCAAATGCTCACTTTCCTGCAATATGCCCTGCGACGGTTCGGTTATAAACTCAAGCTTTGTTGACAGGCGTTTTAATATTCCTACTCATCCTGTCAATGTTCCTCTTCGTTACAACGGCGAAGACGTTCAGGAATATGCCGTTGAAGAAGTAAAGTCTGCAATCAGATTTGTTGAGGAACAGATGGGCGTCAAGTTCGATTGGGACGCTTTCTTCAAGGCTATGGAAACATATAATACACAGCTTGATTATGAAATGCAGAAATGGGATATTAACAGAACTCCGTATCCGCAGATGACGGGTGCAACTTTCTGGCTTTACAGACTTTTCTATTTCCACATTTCAGGCGGTACAAACAAACTGTTTCCAAAAACCGATAAAAAGGTTAACAAACTTATGATGAAAGGCTACAACAGACAGGAAAAATGCTCAAAAGAAATGCGCCACAGAGCAATTGTTTGGTCTTGTCCCGCTAACTATTATACAAGCCTTGCAAACTGGCTTGAAAACTGCTGGGGTGTTAATGTTGTTATGGATATGGAAACAATGATTTCCTATATTAAGTACGACACATCGGATAAAGAAAAGGCACTTGCAACTTATGCAAAGACTCTTCAGCGCACAACTATGCGAAAGCACACAAAAGGCGGCTACCAGAACGTTGTTGACGAGCTTTGGAGAATTGTTGATGAATTCAATGCCGATATGGTTATTATGTATGACCAGATTTCCTGCAAGGGTATGGACGGCCTTGTCGGTATTTTTGACGACCAGGCAAGAGAAAGAGATATTAGCTTCATTTGGGTGCCGCAGGACCTTATGGACCCGAGAACAGTTTCAAGACGCGATATGCGTGAACATATTAACAAATACATGACAACAGTTTTAGGGGAAGAACCCGTTGACCCAACACTCGTTGACTTTGACGATACAATGGCTTGGTAAAGGAGAATAGATTATGAAATATTTCGGCGGATGCGACGTAGGTTCAACCTACGCAAAATGTGTAATTCTTGATGAAGACGGCAAAATACTTGCCGATGCAACAGTCAGAAGTAAAATTAACCCGGTAGCAAGTGCGAATCTTGCTCTTGAAGAGGCTATTTCAAAAGTTGACGGCTTAAACAGTGCCGAGGAGCTTACTTACCTTATCGGTACGGGTTACGGTCGTAATAAAGTTCCGTTTGCTGATGAAAACATTTCGGAAATCAGTTGTCACGCAATGGGTGTTCATGTTACAAACCCTGAGGTAAAAGCAATAATTGACATTGGCGGTCAGGACGTTAAGGGAATCGCTATTGACAAAGACGGCACAGTTAAAAACTTTGCGATGAACGATAAGTGTGCCGCAGGTACAGGCAGATTTTTCGAAGCAATGGCGAACGCTTTTGAAATGACACTTCCCGAGTTTTGTAAGCTTTCACTTACCGCCAAGAACACAATTCCGATTACTGCACAGTGTACGGTTTTTGCAGAAAGTGAAGTTATCTCACTTGTCGGTGAGGGCAAGCCCATGGACGAAATCGCAGCAGGTATTCAGCTTGCAGTTGCAAAGCGCTGCTTTGTAATGGCTAAAAAAGCAGGCGCAACCGACAGTATCACACTTACAGGCGGTTGTGCAAAGAACGAAGGACTTAAACAGGCTATTGAAAAAGTGCTTAAAATTAAAGTTGTTAATCTTGCCATTGACCCGCAGCTTATGGGCGCTCTGGGTGCTGCCGAATATGCAAGACAGAAAGGACTTTCAAAATGATTAAAGCTTTGATTATTATTGCAATCGTTCTTATTTGTCTTTTTATCCTTACCTTTGCAATATATTTCTTTAACCTTGATATGAAGCTTGTTCGCGTTGTTTATGAAAAACTCGGCAAGCATTATGACAATATCGAAAAGGACAGAAAACTTTAATGAACTTTTTTAGGAAGCAAATAAGCGACTTTGAAAGAGAAACAGACGGAAAGGGAAAAAATATTTTCCCTTTTTCCGCTTGCACTTGGGAAGACATTGGCAGAAATGAAATTGTTATGCAAAAAGACTCTGCCTTTGAACTTCAGGGAACGGGCTTTGAACTTTTTACTTCGCAATCTCTCGGCTCGGACGAAACAATACTTGTGGGTAAAGACCTTGCAGACATAAAAGGGGATATATCCTTTGCTCGCGTCAGCCTTATCGAACTTGATGAAAATGAGGACGAGCAAAAGGCACACGACATTGTCCGTAAAATTGAGTATATCAAATACCATTACTTCCCGAAGGGTTATATGATTCGTACCAATTCTTTAAGCAGTGCGGAGAATGTTCGCGTTTCTAAAAAAGCACTTAAAGACGGAATTTCATTTGAGCATATCGGTAATATGCTCATTTCAAAATACAAAGAAAATAAGAATGTAAAAGCGGTTAAAATTTTCTTTATTACCGACCCGTCGGTAAATTACGGCAATTTACAAAAATTAGCTGAGAAGAATTCAAATGTTATTGAAGCACTTGACCATGTCATCAGAGATTTGAATTTAGATTGCGATGCCTGCAAACTCAAAGCAATTTGCGACGAGGTTGAGGGTATGAAGGAATTGCATTTCAAAAATGCGATGAAGTAATCGTATTGTAGGAGTGATATTTTTGGAGTTTCTTACGAAAGAATACAGTTTTCCGTCAAGCTCCGGGCTTTGTGATATTTACGCTCAAAGCGCCGCACCCATTGACTACGGCTCAATAAAAGGAATAGTGCAAATTTCACACGGTATGGCGGAGTATTCAAACCGTTATGCCCGTTTTGCCCTCGAACTGTGCAAAAACGGTTATGCTGTATTTGTCAGCGACCACGTGGGCCACGGCTCGTCTGTAACTGATAATGAAATGCTGGGCTTTTTCGGTGATTCAAACGGCGAGGAATACTTTGTGGAAGACCTTAAAAGCCTTACGGATATTATTAAAACTGAATATCCCGATGTGCCGCTTTATATGCTCGGTCACGGAATGGGCTCCCTTATTGCACGTAAATATACCGCTAAGTACGGATATTTGCTTGACGGTGTGATTTACACAGGCACAAGCGGAACTAACCCGGCTCTCGGCGTTGGTATTCAGCTTGCTAATACGCTTATTAAGCAAAACGGTACGCATTATCGCTCGGAACTTCTTGACACAATCGCTTTCGGCGCTTATAACAGAAAAACCGAGAAAAGAACAGAGTGTGACTGGGTTTCCCGTGACAGAGAAGAGGTTGACAAATTCATTGAAGACCCGCTTTGCGGTTATAAATATACCGTAAGCGGAATGAAAGCCCTTTTCTTAACGTTAAAATCAGTTTCAACAAGGCGTTGGTATAATTCCGTACCGCTCAGTATGCCCATTTTAATTGCTTCGGGTACAATGGACCCAATAGGTGATTACTCAAAAGGCGTTAACGAGGTTTATAAAACCCTTAAAAAAACGGGGCATAAAAACGTTACGTTAAAGCTTTATGAGGGCGCCCGTCACGAGATTTTGAACGAGATAAACAAAAAAGAGGTTTATGAGGACATAATAATTTGGCTTGATTTGCAGACGGAAAAGCATATCCGCAAAAAAGAAGAAAATTCCGTTCCCGATGATATAGAAGAACAGATTTTTATACCGGATGTTTCCGTATCAGAAGAAATAAAAGAAGATTTAGAAGAACTTAAACCTGAATGTTCTGAAGAAATGAAGTATGAATCGGTTCCGGCTTCTGAAGAAACAAGAAGTGAGAATTGACATAATTATGTTTAGAGGTGGTTTTTAATGTCAACTTCCATTAATTATATAAAAAAATACGGCTGTCTTAATTTTTCAGAGTTAGCATTTAACGATATTGACAATATTGCACTTTGTGAAATTTTTTATATGCCGTTTGAACACGTTGTGCCTGATAGTTTCAATGACCCTATTCCCTTTTCCGAGGCTTGTCAAAAGCTTTTTGAATTTAACGGGAACCGCCATGTAGCACCGGGTCTTCTTCTTGTGAAAAAGATTAGCGTCAAAATGATGGAAATGGCAAAAACGAACAGATTCAGCTCGCTCAAGGTTGTCGGTTGCAGGACTGCATTCAGCAATGAACCACCGCTTCAGTTCGGTGCAATGACATTTTTAATGCCAAACGGAACCGCAATCGTTGTATTCCGCGGAACAGATGATTCGTTAATCGGCTGGAAAGAGGATATGGACCTTTATACCCGAAAATCTATTCCGTCGCACAAGTTAGCAGTAGATTATCTTGAAGAAGTAGCCCGTAATTTTGACGGAGACATAGTTGTTTGCGGTCACTCAAAGGGCGGCAATCTATCTCTTTACAGTGCGCTTAAATGCAGTGAAAGCACAAGAAAAAGAATTATCAGGCTTTATAACAACGACGGCCCGGGCTTTGTAAAAGGTGATTTTATAAATTCGAACGAGTACAGGGATATTTTGCCGAACTATCGTCATTTTGTTCCGTATAATTCCGTTGTCGGTATGCTCTTAGCTCACGATAATGATTTTAATGCAGTTAAATGTAAGCATTTAACGGGCTTTTTGCAGCACGATTTGTCTGCATGGAAAACGAGAGATACGGAGCTCTATTTGAAGGGTGATATTTCAAGGCTTGCCAAAATAACCGATGAGTTTCTTAAAGAAGTTATTTACCGCGTTACCGATGACCAGGGTGCCCTTATTGACAAATGGTTCGGTGACTTGATTACAGGTATGGGACAGGAAAACTTAATTCAATTTTCACAGAATTTTATCGCGGCAGTTAAAGGCGCAAGATACGTTAATAAGAATATTGACAGCGACACAAAAGAGGCAGTTGATAATTTCCTCAGCGGTCTTGGCAAAATCGCCGTTAATTCTGTTAAATTCGTTTTGAAAAATGCCGCTCCCGTTATGGAAGACGGCATGGAGATTATTGCGGATGCAATTCTTGCTTAATCATTGCAAAAAAATAACGGCACTTCAAAATGAAGTGCCGTTATTTTTTGCTTTAATTTATGCTTTAATTTCTTTTTGTACTTCTTGGAAAGTATCTTCAATTTCCTTTTCAGGCGATTTAGTGAGAAGGCTTACAGCCACAATCACAACAAGACCTACGATGAATGCAGGGAGAAGTTCGTAAATATCAAGAACCGTGCCCGCAAGCTGAACACGAACAATGAACTTCCAAATAAATACTGTCACACCGCCTGAAATCATACCTGCAATAGCGCCGTATTTGTTTGCGCGTTTCCAGAAAAGAGCGGTGAGAACAACAGGACCGAATGCGGCGCCAAAGCCTGCCCAGGCAAACGAAACAATGCGGAATACCGAACTGTCGGGGTTGCGGGCTAAGAATACGGCAATAATTGAAATCACAACAACAGATATTCTTGCAAGAATCATAGATTTTTTCTGTGACAGTTTAACTCCGAAGGTTTCCTGAACTAAGTTCTGTGAAATTGCTGATGCAGCCGCAAGAAGCTGTGAATCGGCGGTTGACATTGTAGAAGCAAGAATACCTGCAAGGATAATGCCGCCCACAAATGCGGGAACATAGCCGTAATGTGAAATAACCTTTGCAATGTCAACAATAATTGTTTCGGCGGCAGTAGCGTCTGCATAGGAAGGAACAATACCTGCTTTCATAAGTGAGTAACCGATAACACCGATAAGCACGGCAATTCCCATTGAGAGTACAACCCAAATTGAAGCGACACGGCGAGATGTTTTAAGTTTGTCCTTGTCTTCAATAGCCATAAAGCGAAGAAGAACGTGCGGCATACCAAAGTAACCCAGTCCCCATGCGAGAGTTGATGCAACAGGGAGAGCTCCGTAAGAACCCGTTTCGCCTGAGGCTACACTAAAGCCCTTAAATAGGTTGAGGTAACCGTCAAGATTTTGAACATTCTGGAATACCGTGCCAAAACCTTTTGCGGCTCCCTCACCAAAGCCGATAACAACGAAAAGAGCAACCGTCATAACAATGCTTTGAATAAAGTCGGTAGTTGAAGCGGCAAGGAAACCGCCGAGGGTACAGTAAAGAATAATAACCACTGCGCTGATAATCATAGCAAGCGTATAGTCCATTCCGAAAAGAGTGGCGAACAACTTACCGCAAGCGGCAAAGCCCGACGCAGTGTAGGGAATGAAGAAAACAATAATAAGAATTGCGGAAACGGTTGTAAGGACTCTGTTCTTGTCACCGAAACGCTTTGAGAAGAAGTCCGGCAGGGTGAAAGCGTCAATCTTTTGACTGTAAACACGAAGCCTTTTTGCAACAATAAGCCAGTTTACGTATGTACCGATTGCAAGGCCGATGGCTGTCCACGATGCCTCCGCAAGACCGCCCATAAGTGCAACTGCGGGAAGTCCCATAAGAAGCCAACCGCTCATGTCTGAAGCCTCGGCGCTCATTGCTGTAACGAACGGACCCAAAGACCTGCCTCCCAGGAAAAAGTCGCCTGATGTTTTGTTTTTGTCAACAACGGCAAAGCCGATGCCCACCATCATTACCATGTAAAGTATAATGGCAATGAAAATTACAATACTTGAAGTTGTCATTTTTAGTCTCCTTTTGTAAAACAATGGATGTATTATATCATAAAAGCAAGGCGAAGCCTTGTAAGGTGCGACAGCACCGATTAAAATGCAACGCATTTTAACTTTTAGTCATTCAATGTTCTCGTAACGGTCAAAATCTATGATTTTGGGCACCGTAGAGGTTATTAT
>CAMFPJ010000068.1 GCA_945971755.1 uncultured Clostridia bacterium | reverse complement strand
GTTACGATATTTGAAAGCAATTCCTTATTGATTTCAAAGTTATTTCTGCCCTGCTCAAATGTAATACCATAAACCTGCTTATGCTCCTGTGGAGCTGGAACATAGTTAGGATCGATTTTAACAATATTATAATTACCTTTTCTCTTCTGCTTGAGAATTTCAAGTGCTTCAGGCTCATAACCGGGAGCGATAATTCCGTCTGAAACCTCTCTCTTGATCATTTTTGCTGTTGTAACGTCACAAACATCTGAAAGTGCTACCCAGTCACCGAATGAGCACATTCTGTCTGTACCTCTTGCACGAGCATATGCACAAGCAAGTGGAGAATCGTCAAGGCCCTCAATATCATCAACAAAGCAAGCCTTTTTAAGTGTATCTGAAAGCGGAATACCTACTGCTGCTGATGTTGGGCTAACATGCTTAAATGAAGTAACAGCCGGAAGTCCAAGTGCTTCTTTAAGCTCTTTAACTAATTGCCATGAGTTAAAAGCATCAAGGAAGTTAATATATCCTGGTCTGCCGCAAAGAATTTCAATTGGAAGGTCACTTCCGTCATGCATATAAATCTTTGCTGGCTTTTGGTTAGGGTTACAACCATATTTAAGTTCAAATTCTTTCATTTTCTTTACCTCACTTATTTTTGTTTACGATTCTTGAATCATATTTGCCTGTTTCAATATCAATGTATCTAACAAAAAGTGATACCTTGTTGTATTCATTAAGATTTGTCCAGATAAGATCTGTAAGAGAGTCAATATCCATATCTGGAAGCTCAACAGTTTTTGGCTCGCCTTCAAAGCTTGGAAGTGGATTGCCGTCGCATTTATAGGTATGGATAAACTTTGCTTTACCGTTAAGAGGATTTGAGTAAGCAAAGTTATATCTCTGGCATGAGCTGCCGTTGCCGTCTGCAGATTTAAGAATTGATAAAGCATAGTTCATTTCACCATTTTCAAGGTGAATAATGCCTGAAATACGTGGAGTAAAATTCGGAGCATCATCCTCAAACTCTCTTGTGCGAAGAGCTTGTTCAAAGGTCATCTGCTTGTCCATAAGATCATAAATTGTGTCTGTCTGATCGCCGTTTGTAACAATAGTCTTATTTCCAAGAACACGAACCGGTGCGTAAATGATAAGGTGTGGATCAACCATCTTTGATTCGTCAAAAGCCTGTGTCCTAATACCCTCACCGTCTTCAACGAATACACGGTTTCTACTATTCTCGCTTCTGCCCATAATGAAATAAGCAGTAATTGCCTTTTTACCGTCCGCACTTTTTCCTATCATAATTCCTCTGCCGTGGTAAGCGAGTGAATTAAGTTCTTCTTTAATTGATTTGATCTCCATAATATATTCCTCTCAATAAATTATTTTGAAATGATTTCTTTACATACTTTTTCCGTAGATGCGGGAAGAATTATCCATTCAGCTCTTTCCATAACTCTCTTTTGTAGAATTTCCGGAGTGTCGCCGTCTTCAACATCAACTGCTTTTTGCATAATAATTTCACCGCCGTCTGGTATTTCATTTACAAAATGAACTGTTGCACCCGTAACCTTCACTCCCTTTTTTAGTGCGGCTTCGTGAACATGCAGTCCATAAAAACCCTCACCGCAAAATGAGGGAATAAGCGACGGATGCACATTAAGAATTCTCTTCTCATAACGAGAAGTAAATTTTTCACTTAAAATTGACATAAAGCCTGCAAGGACAATAACATCGATTTCGTTTTCATCAAGAATTCTGATTATTTCATTCTCAAAGTTTTCCTGTGAGCCAAGCTTTTTTTTGAGAACGGTATATGTTTTTATATTTGCATTTTTCGCTCTTGTAAGAGCAAAAGCGCCCTCTTTGTTTGAAATCACAAGGTCAATTTGACCGCTTACAATTATTCCGTTATTTTGTGCATCAATCAATGCCTGCAAGTTTGTGCCGCCCCCCGAAACGAGTACGGCTATTTTTGCCTTTTTCTTAAGCATCTTTCTTGCCTCCTAAAAGCGACAGTAACGGAATTAACATTCCGCCGATTGTATTGCCTAAAATCACAAGCCAAATGAATACAAAAGCTTTCAAAGATACAATTCCCGATGCAGCAAAATAGAACATATCTGCAACCGAATGTTCATAGCCTGACAAAATGAAAACAGGAATACAGAAGATAATTCCCAAAGGTGTTTTGTGTTTTTTGAAAATGTCAACCGCCAGGTAAATAAGTATTCCGCAAAATACTGCTCTGATTACCGTTTGCAAAAAATTTTGTTCAAGCTTTACAGTGCAGGAAGCTAATGCGGCTTCTTTCAGCTTAGGTATTGCATAGGTTAAAGCATAACCGCAAATTGTTGTTGCTGTTACATTTCCTAAAAGTCCGGTAAGTAATATTGAAATTTCATCTTTTGTGTGCTTTTCAGGTATATAACAAATCTTTCCTGTATAAAGAGAATAACCCATGTAACAAATGCAGAGAAGTGCAACCGAGAATAGCACCGCACCAACATATTTATTATCACACGAGAGATAAACCGCTCCGCCAATAGAGATTAGAATACCTGCAAACACACCGTTAACTGTTTGTTTTAACATATCTCAATTTTATTTTCTGATTTAATAATTTGACCTATTATGTAAGCGTCTTCGCCGTTTGCTTTAAGAATTTCCAATGACTTTTCAGCATCCTCTTCAGATACTACAATGCTCATACCGACGCCCATATTAAATGTGTTAAACATATCTCTTTCCGTGATATTTCCTGTTTTTGCGAGAAGTTCGAAAATCGGCAATACTTTAACAGAAGCACGGTTGATTTTTGCACATAAACCATCAGGAATACTGCGCGGAATATTTTCATAGAAGCCGCCGCCTGTAATATGTGAAATACCTTTAACTTTAACCTCATCAAGCAGTGCAAGTACAGACTTTACATAAATCTTTGTAGGTGTTAAAAGCGCTTCACCGATTGACTTACCGCCAAGCTCTGCTACGGGTGATTTAATATCAGAATTTTCAACGTCAAATACTTTTCTTACAAGTGAGAAGCCGTTTGAGTGAACACCGCTTGAAGCGAGTGCAATAATAACATCGCCTTCACGCATTGATTTGTTGTCAATAATTTTTGATTTATCAACGACGCCTGTGCAATAACCTGCCAGGTCATATTCATCAATTGGATAGAAACCCGGCATTTCTGCTGTTTCGCCGCCGATAAGTGCTGCGCCTGACTGAACACAACCGTCACAAACACCTTTAACTATATCTGCAATTTTTTCAGGTATGTTCTTGCCGCAAGCAATGTAGTCAAGGAAGAACAAAGGTTTTGCACCGCAGCAAATAATATCGTTAACACACATCGCAACGCAGTCAACGCCTACCGTATCGTGCTTGTCCATCAAAAAAGCTATTTTGAGCTTTGTACCAACACCGTCAGTACCGCTAACAAGCACAGGCTTTGTTATACCTGTCATATCAAGCTCAAAAAGCCCGCCAAAACCGCCAACATCAGAGCAAACGCCTGACGTCATAGTGGTAGCAATATGTTTTTTCATAAGTTCAACCGCCTTATAACCGGCTGTAATATCAACACCTGCGGCTGCGTAAACGTCTGATTTAGAATTGTTATTCATAATTTATTCCTTTCCGTTCCAACAATATGTGCAAAGTTCTTCTTCGGGAAGACCGATTGCCTTAATAATTCCGTCAAGACTTTGGAATTCAAGTGATGCTAAATGAAGTTTTTCACAAATGTTTGCTCTGAGTTTTTTACCTCTTTCGGTTGTAGCGTCTGAATATTCTTCAATATATTTGAAGCCCTCTTCACCTTCAAGTTCCATAATAACACGCCTTGCGATAAGCTCCATTTCGCTTGTGGCACGAGAAAAATTAAGGTATTTACAGCCATACATAATAGGCGGGCAAGCAGAACGCATATGAACAGATTTTGCTCCGCTTTCATAAAGAAAATCAACTGTCTCTTTAAGCTGAGTTCCGCGAACGATAGAATCATCAACAAAAAGAAGGTTTTTTCCCACAATCAATTCTTTAACGGGAATCTGCTTCATTTTTGCGATTTTATTTCTTTCTGCCTGATTTGCAGGCATAAAGCTTCTTGACCAAGTAGGCGTATATTTGATAAACGCTCTTGCAAAAGGAATGGCACTCTGATTAGAATAACCGATTGCGTGCGGTGTGCCGGAATCGGGCACTCCGCCTACATAATCAACATCATTGCAAATGCCTGATTTCATATCGGTTTCAGCCATGATTCTGCCGTTATCATAGCGCATTTTTTCAACATTAACGCCTTCGTAAGTTGAAGTCGGATAACCGTAATAACTCCAAAGGAATGAGCAAATTTTCTTCTTTTTTCCCGGCTCTTTCAACTGTATGATTTCGTCTGTAGTTATTTCAACAATTTCACCGGGTCCTAATTCTTTAACAAATTCATAACCGAGCTTTTCATAGGCAAAAGATTCAAAAGAAATCGCAAATCCTAAATCATTTTTTCCGATTTGAACAGGTAATCTGCCACTTTTATCTCTTGCGGCAATTATTGAACCTTCCTCAGTAAGCAATAAAATTGAAGCAGTTCCATCAATTACACTTTGAACGAATTCAATTCCGTCCTTGAAGTTATCCTTAAGCCCTATTAACGCAGCAACAAGTTCATTTGAATTAACCTTACCACCTGTCATTGCATCAAAGTGACCGTTATCATTAATTAAGTATTTATCAATCAAATAGTCGGAATTGTTTACAATACCGACGGTGCAAATTGCAAATGTTCCAAGTCTTGAACGAATAAGAAGCGGCTGTGGGTCTGTATCGCTGATACAACCGATTGCAGAAGTGCCTTTCATTTCCTCAAAAATATGTTCAAACTTCGTACGGAAAGGAGCATTTTCAATGTTGTGTATTTTTCTTTGTAAGCCAATTTCTTTGTCGTATGCTGCGAGACCGCCGCGGCGTGTACCTAAGTGTGAGTGATAGTCAACACCGAAGAAAACATCAAGCAGACACTCTTCTTTAGAAACTACTCCGAAAAATCCTCCCATAATTTAACCTCCGAGAATTATTCACCAAATACTCTGTGCATCATTTCTTTGTAAGCGTCTTCAACCCCACCCATATCTCTGCGGAAACGGTCTTTATCGAGCTTTTCGTTTGTTTCTGCATCCCAAAACCGGCATGTATCGGGTGAGATTTCATCAGCAAGAACTATTGTTCCGTCAGAAAGCTTGCCGAACTCAAGCTTGAAGTCAACAAGTTTAACACCAAGAGAAAGAAAATATTCTTTGAGAACTTCATTAACAGTAAATGCCATTGACTTAATTGTGTTAATTTCTTCTTTGGTTGCAATACCGAGAGCAAGAGCGTGATATGAGTTCATAAGCGGGTCATGAAGGTCGTCATTCTTATATGAGAATTCGATTGTAGGTTCTGAAAATACAATGCCTTCTTCAACGCCGAAACGCTTTGCAAAGGAACCTGCTGAAATGTTTCTTATAATTACTTCAAGAGGAACAATCGACACCTTTTTTACAACTGTTTCATTATCGTTAAGTTCTTCAACAAAATGTGTGTTAACACCATTCTTCTCAAGAAGCTGCATAAGGTAGTTAGACATACGGTTGTTAATTGCACCCTTGCCGGCAATTGTACCTTTCTTGAGACCGTCAAGAGCGGTAGCATCATCTTTATAAGAAACAATGACTAATTCGGGGTCCTCCGTTGCAAACACCTTTTTGGCTTTTCCTTCATAAAGCTGAACTGTCTTTTCCATGATTTTTACACTCCTTATATATTATCTTTAATTATTGATTATTAAATTCTGCACAAATCTGTGCATCTTTTGCGAGAACTTTTTTCTTGTTTTCTTCTCTCATATTCTGAAGTTTTTCTGAAAGTGAGTCATCAGAAAGCGCAAGAATTTGGGCTGCAAGCAAAGCAGCGTTACCGCCGCCGTTGATTGCTACTGTTGCAACAGGAATTCCCGTCGGCATTTGAACGGTAGAAAGAAGCGCATCCATACCGTCAAGAGCTGACGATTTGCAAGGAATACCGATTACGGGTAAAGTCGTATTTGCGGCAATAGCGCCTGCAAGGTGCGCCGCCATACCCGCCGCCGCAATAATAACGCCGTAGCCGTTCTCCTTGGCAGATTTAGTGAAAGCCGCTGCTTCTTCAGGGGTTCTGTGTGCAGAATACACATGAACAGTGTACTGAACTCCAAGGGTATTTAACATATCAACACATTTTTGAATAATGGGTAAATCGCTGTCGCTGCCCATTACAATTCCGACTTTTTTCATAATAAACCTCCTCAGAAAAATAAAAGGACACACTTAACCTGAAAGTTTTGGTTAAATGTGCCCAGACGGTCGGCAAAAGTATATATATTCCTTGCTCCTCTGTGGTGCTCCACTATACTTCCGTCAGTCGCAAAGAACCTTACTTCATTTACAAAAAAATTATACCATAATAACGAAGTAATAGTCAAGGATTTTAGGAGTATTTAAGGGTGTTTTCTTTCATAATTTTAACGGAGATTTTGTGCCGGTTTTTGTCTATTTTTATAATAAAAAAGATAGTAATAAAACGATAAGACAACAACCGCTTGCAACAATAAATAAGTTTTGAGTTAAAATCGCTAAAATTATTCCAATTATTAGTGCCGCATATCCCAAAAAGCTGTTGCCGGTAGCACTGATTATCGCAGGAAAAGTCATTACTGTTAATGTAACATAAGGTAAGTAAAATAAAAAAGATTTAATATATTTGTTAGTAATCGGTTTACGAATAAAAGCTAACGGCAATACACGAATCACATAGCTGACAGCAGCCATAACAAAAATATATACATAAATTCTATTCATTGCTCTCCCCCTGCTCATTATCGTAAATCGGAAAAAGAACGGAAGCGGCACCGGATATAATCAAAGTCAGAACAATAACTCTAACGCTTTCTTTTGACTGATCAGAAAAATACGGTATATACTTTGAAATATAGCTTAATACAAAACTAAACAGTACAATGCCGGTAATAACTTTATTCTTTTTACACGGTGGAATGACAATAGCTAAAAACATACCATAAATTGCAACGCTTAATGCGTTAACTACAATTTCAGGCAAAACATTACCGACTACAATTCCGCATGAGGTACCAATAGCCCAAAGTGGAATCGACGATAAAAAAGCCCCATACATATAAGCCGGTTCAAGATAACCGTTAAACGCCACACCGAGTCCAAAAAGTTCATCGGTAACGCCGAAAGCTACTAACATTCGGTGAAAAAACGGAGTCTTGGCTGAAAACTTTTGACTAAGCGCCGCACTCATTAAAAGGTACCTCGCATTAGTGATAAAAATAATAACAGCAAGAGTAAATAATGAAGTTTCAGCTTCAATAGCATTAAGTCCCGCTACTTCACCTGCTGATGCAACATTAAGAAGGCTCAAAAAGAATCCCTGCAAAGCATCTAAACCTATCTTTTTTGCAGTAATGCCAATAGCAAAAGAAACTGCAAAATAGCCGAGTCCTATAGGTATTCCGTCTTTCATTCCGCGAAGAAACGGATTATTGAGTTTTACGGTTTTATCCTTCATTTTTCACACCTCATAAGATGATATTATATAAAATAATACCCTTTTTGTAAACATTAAAATAAAAAATCCCGACATAAACTGTCGGGATCCAAATTTTACTTTGATTACATAA
>CAMFPJ010000067.1 GCA_945971755.1 uncultured Clostridia bacterium | reverse complement strand
TTAAACTTTACGGACTTGAAAGCGGCGACCCGATTTGTGATTTTGACATTATCGGATTTACAATGCAGTATGAGTTAAGTTACACTAATGTTCTCAATATGCTTGATTTGGGCGGGGTGCCTGTTCTTAAAAAAGACAGGAAAAGTCTGACTCCTTTAATTATTGCGGGCGGTCCTTGTGTTTGTAATGCGGAGCCTATAACAGACTTTATTGACATTTTTCTCCCGGGTGAGGGTGAAGAGGTCACAAATGACCTTATTGACTTACTTTTAGTGCACAAAGAAAAAGGCTCCACAAGACTTGATTTTTTAAGAGAAGCCGCAAAAATTCAGGGGGTATATGTTCCTGAGTTTTATGATGTTACATATAACGAAGACGGCACGGTTAAAGAATATATCAATAAAGAAACAGCACCTAAAACTGTTAAAAAGAGAATAATCTCTGATCTTGACAATGCCCATTACCCTGAAAAGTTTGTTGTTCCGTTCATTGAAACGGTACAGGACAGAACAATAGGCGAAGTTTTCAGAGGCTGTATTCGCGGCTGCCGTTTTTGTCAGGCAGGTTTTATCTACCGACCGATTCGTGAGAAAAAGGCGGAAACTATTGACAGGCAGTGCCACTCAATCAGTGACGCAACAGGTTATGAGGAAGTGTCACTTTGCTCACTTTCAACAAGCGATTATTCCCAAATCGGAAGGTTAATTCCAATGCTTTTTGATTGGGCTTTGCCTGAAAAAATTAACGTAGCTTTGCCGTCGCTTCGAGTTGACAATTTCTCGGACGAGCTTTTAGATGAACTTAAAAAAATTCGCAGAAGCGGTCTTACCTTTGCCCCTGAGGCAGGCACTCAAAGACTTCGCGATGCAATCAATAAAAATGTAACTGAGGATGACGTTGTCCGTACCGCCACAATGGCGTGGGCAGGGGGCTGGAGTTCAATTAAACTTTACTTTATGATGGGACTCCCCACTGAAACGCCGGACGACATTAAGGGCATTGCCGACTTGGCTCAAAAGGTTGTTGACCTCTATTACGAGAACCCTGAAAGGCAAAAGGGCAGAGCGGTTTCGGTTTCTGTCAGTTGTGCGTCTTTTGTTCCCAAACCCTTTACTCCGTTCCAATGGGAGCCGCAGGATACACCCCAAAGCCTTATTGAAAAGCAAAAGCATTTGCTGTCATCGGTACATAGCAGAAAAATCTCCGTAAGCTACCACCAGTCTGACACAAGCGTTCTTGAAGGCGTGCTTGCCCGCGGGGACAGGCGGCTTGGCGAAGTGATTTACAATGCTTGGCAAAAAGGTTCAAAGTTTGACAGCTGGGACGAGTTCTTTGATTTTCAAAACTGGCTTGAAGCTTTCCGAGAATGCGGTTTAACACCCGAATTTTATGCAAACCGAGTTAGAAAGTATGATGAGGTTTTCCCGTGGGATGTTATGGACTACGGTATCCGTAAAGAATTTCTTATTGAAGAAAATAAGAAAGCACATCAAAGCCTGACAACTCCTCATTGCAGAATAAAATGTTCCGCTTGCGGAGCAAATAAACTGAACGGAGGTAAGTGTGATGCCAGAACCAATTAGTTGGCACTCTGATGTCCGTGTTTTCTATGAGAAAACCGGAATGGCAAAGTTTATTTCGCATCTTGACACGGTTCATTGTTTCACAAGGGCAATCAAAAGGGCAAAAATTCCGATTTGGTTCACCGAAGGTTTTAACCCCCACGCATTTTTAACATTTGCAATGCCCCTGTCATTAGGCGTTGAAAGTTACTGCGAAACTGTGGATATAAGGCTTATGCAGGAGGAAGATTTGGAAGAACTTGCTGTTCGCCTTGATAATGCTTTACCGCCTGATATTCACGTTTCAAAAATCGCAATTCCCGTTTTAACTCCGCAGGAAATCGCATGGGCAGATTATAAAATTATTTTCAATAACCCTGATAAAAACCTGATTTCTCGTGCCGAGAGTATTTTTGAAGGTGACGAAATCACCGTAATGAAAAAGGTTAAGCAGGGAAGAGAAAAGGTCGAAAAGCAGGTAGATGTTAAGGGTAAAATTTTGCGTTATTCTTTAGAGAGTGAAAATGAAAAAGTTGTTCTCAATATTACACTGTCTTCAGGTATGCAGAATAACATTAACCCGTCACTTTTAATAGGTAAAATTATTGAGGGCAGCGAAACTGACGCTGATGCAGTTGACATTTTGAAGCTTAAATCATATACTTCCGACCTTAAGGAGTGGGAATAAACCTGTTACGCTAAAACTTTTCAAAAAATGCTTGCATTTATATTTTCTTTGTGGTATTATATTTGAGCATTTGTGACACAAGTCACGAAATAACTTATAATCTCGGGTGGTCCTCTGCAGGATTTTGTTGTACGAACGCTTGAAAATTTTTACGGAGGTTAGTTATGGACGCATTAAAAGTTATCACAGAAGGCATGATCAAAGAAGATAAGCCCGAAATCAAAATCGGTGACGTTATCAAAGTTCATGTAAAAATCGTTGAAGGTTCAAGAGAAAGAATTCAGGTTTTCGAAGGAACCGTTATTGCAATGAAAGGCAGCGGAGTTTCTGAAACATTCACAGTTCGTCGTGTTTCTTACGGCGTTGGCATTGAAAGAGTGTTCCCCGTTAATTCACCTAACGTTGCAAAAGTTGAACTTGTCAGACATGGTCGTGTTCGCAGAAGCAAGCTTTATTACCTTCGCGACAGAGTTGGTAAGGCAGCTAAAGTTAAGGAACAAATCTGACAAAAGCGAAAATGCAAACGACAAGCAGAGGTTTTCCTCTGCTTTTTGTTTAGGAGGATAAAATGGCTGATTGGACCGAAATTAAAATCAAAATAAATGCTGACGATATTGACAAGGCTTCCGATATTGCGAGTATGGCAGTGCCTTACGGTATTTATATTGAAGATTATCGCACACTTGAAGAGGAAACTTTGGAAATTGCCAACATTGACATTATCGACGAAGACCTTTTGGCAAAAGACAGAACCGTAGGATTTGTTCACATATACATTTCCCCCGAAGAGAATTATAATGAGGCAATTTCTTTTCTTCGTGAGCGTTTTACTGCAGAGGGAATAGAACATTCAATTGAGCATAGCGCTTGCAGAAACGAAGATTGGGAAAACAACTGGAAAGAATATTTCAAACCGATGAAAATAGGTGAAAGGCTTTTAATACGGCCTCTTTGGATAGACGATTATGATGCGGACGGCAGGGCGGTTCTTTCTATTGAACCGGGTCTTGCTTTCGGTTCAGGTACTCACAATACCACAAGACTTTGCCTTAAAACGCTTGAAAATTATGTCAAGGGCGGTGAAAAAGTTCTTGACTGCGGTTGCGGAAGCGGTATTCTTTCGGTTGCATCACTCCTTTTCGGCGCAGAGAGTGCAGTCGGTGTTGACATTGACGCATTAGCAGTAAAAACTGCAAGGGAAAACGGCGAAACAAACGGCTTTACAGAGCCTAAATATAAGGTTTTGCAAGGCAACCTTGTTGATAAAGTTACAGGTAAGTTTGACGTTGTGGTTGCAAACATTGTTGCTGATATCATCATTCTCTTCACAAGTCAGGTCGGTGAATTTATGAATGATGACGCAGTTTTCATCACATCGGGCATAATTGCCCCTCGTGAAGAAGAGGTGGCAAGTGCATTTGAAGCAAATGGGTTTGAGATAATAGAACGCCATGAAGACGGCGGCTGGCTTTGCTTTGTTTGTAAGAAAAAATAAATAAACTTTTTGACGGCAGGATTTTACCTGCCGTTTTTTATATTGAAATTTAGAAAGAAACAAGATATAATGTTTAATGTAATATTTTGTAAGCAGGTGGAAAAATGACAAATAGGGAAATTATTGAAAGCGGTTACGCGTCTTTGGGCATTGAGCTTGGTTCAACCCGTATAAAAGCAGTGTTGATTGCTCCTGACACAACTGTTTTGGCCGCAGGAGACCACACCTGGGAAAACAAACTGATTGACGGCATTTGGACCTATTCTTTAGAAGACGTTTGGGTAGGGCTTCAAGATGCTTATTCGTGTCTTGCCAAAGAAGTGAAAGAAAAATATAATACAAAAATCGTAAATCTTCGTGCGGCAGGCTTTTCTGCTATGATGCACGGTTATTTACCTTTTGACAAAAACGGCGAGCTTTTAACTCCTTTCAGGACTTGGAGAAATACAATAACCGGAAAAGGCGCCTCAGAGCTTACCGAACTTTTCAATTTCAATATTCCGCAAAGGTGGAGTATTGCCCATTTGTATCAGGCAATTCTCAATAATGAAAGCCACATTAAAGATATTGCATTTTTAACAACACTTGCGGGCTATGTTCATTGGCGCTTAACAGGGGAAAAAACACTCGGTATCGGTGAGGCATCGGGAATGTTTCCCATTGACAGTGAAAAGCTCGATTATGACGAAACAATGCTTAAAAAATTCTCTGCCATTCCGTCTGTTGCCGCTATGCCTTGGAATATTCGTGACATCCTTCCGAAGGTTCTTTTGGCAGGTGACAGAGGCGCAACTTTAACCGATGAGGGCGCAAAACTACTTGACATTACCGGTACACTTAAAGGCGGCGCGGTTGTATGCCCTCCCGAGGGTGACGCAGGCACGGGTATGGTTGCAACAAACGCAGTTTTACCGAGAACGGGCAATATTTCAGCAGGTACTTCCGTTTTTTCAATGGTAGTTCTCGAAAAAGCACTTTCGGGCGTTTATTCAAAGATTGATATGGTAACAACGCCGTCAGGCGCACCGGTTGCAATGGTACATTGTAATAACTGTTCGTCAGAGATTGACGCTTGGGTAAGAATTTTTAACGAATTTGCAAAGTCATTTGGACTTGATATTAAAAAGCCCGACCTTTATGATAAGCTTTATGAAACGGCACTTGAGGGTGACAGTGACTGCGGCGGAGTTGTAGCGTACAACTTCTTCTCGGGCGAGCCTGTAACAGACGTTGAAGAGGGCAGACCTATGCTTGTCCGCACTCCTGATGCCAAATTCAGCCTTGCAAATTTAATGAGAGCAGAACTTTTCTCTGCAATGGCTTCGTTAAAATACGGTAACGACATTTTGAGTGAAAAAGAGAATGTGCAAATTGATTGCCTTACAGGTCACGGCGGTCTTTTCAAAACTCCGAAAGTGGGTCAACGCCTTATGGCAGCCGCAATGAAAGCACCGATAGCAGTTATGAAAACTGCCGCAGAGGGCGGCGCGTGGGGTATTGCCGTGCTTGCCGAATTTGCAGGCGGTAACCACAAGGAAACACTTCCCGAATATCTCGAAAACGAGGTTTTCAAGGATGCTGAAAAAAGTGTAATAGAGCCTGAAAATTCAGATGTTCTCGGCTTTAATGAATTTATGAAAAAATATGTTGCCGGTCTTGAGGCAGAGCGCAAGGCGGCAGAAACAATAAGATAAAGGAGAAAAATTATGGCGCTTAAAGATTATGAGTTTTGGTTTGTAGTAGGCAGTCAGTTCTTATATGGCCCCGAGGTCCTCGAAACAGTGGCACAAAGAGCTAAAGAAATGACGGACGAGTTAAATGCAAGCGGCACACTTCCTTGCAAAATTGTTTATAAAGTTACTGCAAAAACAAACAAAGAGATTACTGACGTTGTAAGAGAAGCCAATTACGATAAAAAATGTGCAGGTATCATTACATGGTGCCACACATTCAGCCCAAGCAAAATGTGGATAAACGGTTTTGCTGACTTGCAAAAGCCCTATTGCCACCTTGCAACGCAGTACAATAAAGAAATTCCTAACGAAGAAATTGACATGGACTTTATGAACCTTAACCAGGCAGCGCACGGCGACCGTGAACACGGATTTATTGCAGCAAGGCTTCGTATGCCACGCAAGATTATTGCAGGTTATTGGAAAGAAAGAAACGTTCGTGAAAGACTCGGCGATTGGATGCGTGTTGCAGTTGGCGTTGCATTCAGTAAGGAACTTTCTGTTATGCGTTTCGGTGACAATATGCGTGAGGTTGCGGTAACTGAGGGCGACAAGGTTTTAGTTCAGGCAAAGCTCGGCTGGCAGGTTAACACTTGGGCTGTAGGTGACCTTGTAAAAGAGATGGCAAATGTTACCGAGTCTGAAATTGACTCTCTTGTTAAAACTTATAATGAAAACTATGAAATTGCAACTGATAATTCAGATGCAATTCGTTATCAGGCAAAAGAAGAAATCGCCATTAAGAAAATGATGGACAGAGAAAACTGCAAAGCATTCTCAAACACATTTCAAGACCTTTACGGTATGGAACAGCTCCCGGGACTTGCTTCACAGCACTTAATGGCTTTGGGTTACGGATACGGCGGTGAGGGCGACTGGAAAGTTGCCGCAATGACCGCAATAATTAAAGCAATGGGTGAGGGAAAAACCGGCGGCACAAGCTTTATGGAAGACTACACCTATCATCTTGCCGAAGGCTCAAAGCTCAGCCTCGGCGCTCACATGCTTGAGGTTTGTCCGTCACTCGCCTCTGAAAAACCCCGAATTGAAACACATCACCTTGGAATCGGTATGAATGAAAAAGACCCCGCAAGGCTTGTCTTTGAGGGCAGAGAGGGCAAAGCCATCGTTGTAAGCCTTATTGATATGGGTGGCAGACTCCGCCTTATCTGTCAGGATATTGAGTGCGTAAAACCGATTATGGAAATGCCCAACCTTCCCGTTGCACGTGTTATGTGGCAGGCTGAGCCGTCACTTGAAACAGGGCTTGAATGCTGGATAACAGCAGGCGGTGCTCACCATACAGTTCTAACTCATGACGTAACGGCAGAGCAGATGAGAGATTTCGCAAAGATTATGGATATTGAGTTTGTCCATATTGATAAAAACACAACACAGGAAAGCCTTGAAAAAGAACTTTTCTTTGCTGATGTTGCTTGGAAGCTTAAATAAGGAGTAAATTATGCTTGAAGAATTAAAACAACAGGTTTTTGAATCAAATCTTCTTTTACCGAAGCACGGACTTGTTACATTTACATGGGGTAATGTTTCGGGCGTTGACAGAGACAAAGGTTTAATGGTAATTAAACCGTCAGGCGTGGAGTATGAAACAATGAAGCGTGAGGATATGGTTGTAGTTGACCTTAAAACCGGCAAAAAGGTTGAGGGGGACTTAAACCCGTCGTCAGATACTGATACTCATGTGGCGCTTTATAATGCTTTCCCGAATATTAAAGGCATTGTTCATACACACTCTCGCTGGGCAACGGTTTTTGCACAAAGCGGCAGGGGAATTCCTGCCCTCGGTACCACTCACGGCGACTATTTTTACGGCGAAATTCCCTGCACCCGTAAAATGACGCCTGAGGAAATAGCAGGAAGATATGAACTTGAAACAGGTAATGTAATCATCGAAACATTTAAGGATAAAAACCCTGATGACATTCCGTCTGTGCTCGTTCACAGTCACGGTCCCTTCTGCTGGGGCACTGACCCTATGAATGCAGTTCACAATGCGGTTGTACTTGAAGAACTTGCGTTTATGGCTTGGCATAATCTTATGATGAATCCTGAAATTCCGCCCATGCAACAGGAACTTCTTGATAAGCACTATCTTCGCAAGCACGGAGCCAACGCTTATTACGGGCAGAAAAAGGGTTAACGGTATGGCAGAAAAAACAGCGGACGAAAAGAAGGTAAAACTCTTTTTAAGTCAAAAAGAATTGCTTGACACATTCCTTTCTCACGGTGCAATTACAAAAGCACAGTACGACAAAAGCCTTGGCGATTTAACCGAAAAAATGGGAATGGAAAATTATGTGAACAAATAAAAAAGAGCAGTC
>CAMFPJ010000066.1 GCA_945971755.1 uncultured Clostridia bacterium | reverse complement strand
TTGCTTCCGTTAGGAAATCTTCACGCAGTCACGCGCATTTACCTTAATACCGTTAATAGTAACGTCTTTTTCCGTGTAGTTCACATATACCTTTGTACTGTTGTTGTATTCCGTACAGAAAACGCCGCTCTGCACCTCATGGTGTGAGGTCATTCGTGCGCTGCGCAAGTCAGCAAGAATATCATTTGCCTTTATGCAGTAAGAAACAATTTCGTTAATGTTATTGTTATAGTCGTATTTGTCGTCTTTTCCGTTACTTTCACAGTGCCAATCTACGGAAAGAAGTGCGCCGTATTCAACAGCACGCAGAAAAGCTGTTTCGGCATCATCACTTAAATTTATACTTTCTGTGCTGTAATCGTAAGTGCCGTGAAGAATAAGTTCAACAAACGGAATTGCACGGTACGAGTCATTTTCTTTTTTTGCCGAGGTGCCGAATGGGAGAGAAGAAACAGTGTCAGCATTTTTAATTGAGTAGAAATTGCCGTTGTCAATCATAACCGACTTGTATGAGGCAAGCACGGACACCTGAGATGAAATTTCAATTTTGCTTGTTTCACGTGAGAAAAAGTCTGACGAATAATCTGAATACAGGAAAGCTCCCATATCGTTAAGAGCGTATCCGTCGAAGGAAATAGGCGAGGATGAATAAAGAAGAGACTCAATTTTATCTTCAAGCTTTGTAAGCGGAAGGTATTGCTGCTCAGAAGCAGGTAACCTCATTTTGCCCTCGTTGTTTATGAACATCATTTTCTTGCCTGAAATGTTTTTGGCGCCGTTGGAATTGTCTTTTTCAAATGTTAAAACATCAGTGTCAATGAAAAGCGGGAAGTTCTGCGTTTTAAGGTATGAGTAAAGTGCTTCGTAATCTTCAATTGAACCAAGTTGTTTAATAAATTCGCCAAATTTATCGTTTGTGCCGTTGTTTGCATTTTTGAACAAACCGTCAGCACGAAGAATTGCAGAGTTAACGCCCTTAGCTTTAAGAAGAGTCATAAGGTCTTTGGCTTGTTCAAAGGTAGATTTTACAAAAGTTTTTCCTTTTTTGTCACAGTATCCAAACTGAAGATTAACTATAAGCGGGAACGAGGAACCGTCTGCATCAACAGATTTCGAGGAAATAACCGAATTTCTGATAAGGTTTTCACGGCAAGCGGCAGCCATACCGGAATATGTGGCAGATTTACCGGAAAGGAATCTGTAACAAAGGCGAATTTCGCCGCTGAACTCATAACCGATAGTTTTTGTCTGTTTGGTTCTGCCTTTTGAAAGTGAAACATCGGTAATGGAAAACTCTGCTCCGACACTGTTAATAGATTTGTCTGAAACTCTGTTTGCAGCAATGCTTGCAACGGTTTCTCCGCTTTCAATAACGCAAAGAAATGCGCCTGCACCGTGCTTTATACCGAATGTGCCGAGAAGTGCGGAGTTGACTCCTGAAGTTAATGCGGAGTCGTCACCGTAAACGGAAAGTGTAACCGGTGAAAACTCTTTATCGGGAACGCCTGTTTTAATAAGGGCGCCGCTGCCGTCGGGAATAAATATAAAGTCTTCGGAATCGGAGTCGCTGTATGCGCCGAAAGAATTCAAAAATCTGACTTTTTCAAGAGTAACACCCTTTGGCAATGATACCTGATTCATACTGATTGAAGCATAGAATGAGCCGTCTGAAAGGGTGTATGTTACAGTAATATCCGCACGGATTTCCTTGTTTTTAAGCTCATCAATGTTTGTTCGTCCGGTTTCTTTATCTGATGCAAGGTGATATTTAACAATAATTGAATTTTTAGTAATCTCACGCTCTGCGTTACCGAAGGCTACGGCGTTGTCCTGCGAATTTAAGACATATTCTTCTTTGCCTCCGTTTGAAAGGACAACCTCAAGTGCGGAAAACTGAAGTGACTTTTTCTCACTCTCCATTGGCAGAGTGCTCCAAAAAGTGTTTGCCGATGTATCAAGAATACCCACGGTGTCAGTAACTTTGTTGTAATACATTTCAATAAGTCCTGACTTGCAAACAAATTCAAAATCACTTCTTTTTACCTTGTGAAAACTGTCACCTGCATTTTTGGAAACGCTTTGGGTGAAAGAGTCTGATTTAATTTTGGTTAACTTTACGGGTGAGCATGATGAAAGAGTAATCACCATCGAAAGAATTACTGCAACAACACAGAATAACACACCCGATTTTTTTTTGTTCATAAAAGTACTCCCGAATAATATTTGGTTTTTACAAAAACATATTGTACCACATATTTTCGAAAAATACAAATTTCTTATCCTGTAAGCTTATTTCTCATCTGTTCAAGTATTATTTTTTCACGCCTTGAAACCTGCACCTGAGAAATTCCCAGCTCCTTGGCAGTCTTTGTTTGAGTGAGTCCGTTAAAGTATCGAAGGTAAATAAGCTTCCTGTCTGTTTCGGGTAAAGTATCAATTATTTGATGGACGGAAATTCTGTTGTCAATGTTCGGGTATTCGTCAAATATGGGAATGTCCGTCTGTTTTTCATCCTCTGCGTTTGTAAGGGACAGAGTAGGGGATGAAACACACAAAAGCTCTGCCGTTTCGGCGATGTCAATTCCGAGGGTTTCCGCAAGCTCCGAAACCGTAGGTTCAGCACCGTTTTCTTTTTGAAATTTTTCAGCGGCAATTCGTAAATTTCTCGCTTTCTCTTTAAGACTTCTGCTGATTTTAACTGAGCCCTCATCACGAAAAATTCGCCGAATTTCACCGAGTATTGCAGGCACGGCATAGGTTGAAAAGGCAAAGCCGAGAGATTCGTCAAATCGGTCAGCCGCATGAATAAGCCCTATGCACCCGGCGGAGTAAAGGTCTTCATATTCAACACCTTTGCCTAAAAATCTTGAAGCGCAACTGCCCACAAGTCCCAGATTCTCTGTTATCAGTTCGTCACGGTTCATTTTGACCGCCCGAGAATTCGCTTGTAAAGTGTAACGGTTGTTCCTCTGCCGAGAGATGAGCGAACCGTAAGCTTGTCCGTAAAGCTTTCCATAACCGAGAAGCCTAATCCTGCTCGGTCAGCACCGCCCGTTGTGAAAAGCGGCTCTCTTGCTTTTTTTATGTCCTCAATTCCAATTCCTCTGTCTTTTATTGTAATAAGTACCGCGTTGTCATCTTTAATTTTTACCGTAATAAAAATTTTACCCACAGAGTTTTTGTAGCCGTGAACAATGCAGTTTGTAACCGCTTCGCTGACAGCGGTTTTAATGTCGTTAATCTCCTCAACTGTGGGGTCAAGCTGTGCGGTAAAAGCGGCAACTGCTGTTCTTGCAAAGCTCTCGTTTACCGAGCGTGAATCAACGGTCATTTTGAATTCATTTGCGGTCATTTTTTATTCCTCCCTTTTTAATATTGGCGATATTCGACAGTCCTGCAAGCTTCATTACCTTGTAAGACGAGTCCGAAAGCCCGCAAACCGTAAGGGTGCCGTCAAAACTTTTGCAAAGCTTGTATCTCCCCATAACAAGACCTATTCCCGAACTGTCCATAAATGTAACATCCGTAAAGTCTAAAATCGTTTCTTTCGGTCTTGAAATTTCGATTTTGTCGTCAATTTCCAGTCTCATAGGTAAAGCGGAGTGGTGGTCGATTTCTCCGCTCAAAAAGCAGTACAGAACCTCGTCCTGAAAATCTGTTTTAACGCTCATAAAATCACTCCTTTTGTTTTTGAAAGTATTATAAATCTCTATCCACGCAAAACTTGTCGCAAAGCGTAGTTGCATAAAATATCATTTTTTGTTAAAATCATTTGTGAGGTGTATATGATGAAATGCGAAGTGAAGACCTATACGGGCAAAAACGGGACTAAAACAAAATACGCAAAATTCGGCAGCGGAGAAAAGATTTTTGTAATGTTTCCCGGTCTTTCCGTAAAACCCGTAACAGAGTCAGCGGAAGATATTGCAAAGGCTTATAAGATGTTTGGTGAAGAATTTACAGTTTACGTTTTTGACAGACCGGAGCCGGTTGAATTGGGAGTTGAGATTTCAGATATTGCCGAAAGTCTTTACGAAACCTTAACATCACTGAGAATTTCAGGTGCTTATTTTTTCGGCGCTTCCCAAGGCGGAATGATTTTGCAGTCTATTTTAATTTCTCACCCTCGTACAGCAAAAAAAGCCGTGCTCGGTTCAACTGTTTCAAGAATCGGTGACGGCACGGAAGCGAAAATAAGAGAATGGGTATCTCTTGCGGATGAAGGAGATTGTGTAAAACTCCACTTGCGGTTTTTCAAGGATATTTATTCCGAAGATTTGCTTAATTCTTTCGGCGAGAATATTTATTCCTTAATTCCGGAATGTGAAAAAGGCGAATTGGAACGGTTTATTGTTCTTGCAAACGCCTGCATCGGGTTTGATGTATATAACGATTTAGATAAAATCAAGTGTCCCGTTTTAGTATTAGGCTCAAAAAAAGACAAGGTGATGGGCGAACAAAAGCAAGAAGAAATTGCGGAAAAATTAAACTGCGAAATATATATGTACGATGAGTTCAGCCACGCAGTATATGACGAAGCACCTGATTATAAGCAAAGGTTATTTGATTTCTTTACAAAATGAAAACGCACAAAAAAACACCCGGGATTTTTCTCGGGTGTTTCTCTATGCTTGTTAAATTATACAAGCGGAATGAACTTAAATGTGTAACTGTACTCTTTGTCGGGGTGCATAATGTACGGTTCGCGAACATGTGCGTCACCGGGCAAATCTCCGCCGACACCCATTTGATTAAGGTCAAATGATACAAAAGTTACATCGCGTTCGGGAACTTCGTGAATGTGCTTTGCAAGCTGAAGCTCGTCTTGAGTGTAGTGGTGTGCGCTAAAGCAAAGGGGAGTGTCTGTGCTTTCAAGCCTGATACCCTTACCGTCGGCATTTGTAAATTCAACAAATCTAACGTCAGTTCTGTTGCCGTTTTCTTGTGGGCGCATATAGTGGTGCTCAAGGTCAGCTACACACATTTCGTGAATAGTAATTTTACCACCTGTTTTTCTGTCGCAATATGTTTCCTGAGGACCTCTGCCGTACCATTTAACGTTATCGTAATCACGTGAAATGCCGAACATTGTACCGAATCTTAAAAGATTGATTTTCTTCGGTGTGCCTGTGTGAGTGAGTGTAAAGGAACCGTCGAAATTAACCAAAATTTTGCTGGTTGTGTTTTCAAACAATTTAACTTTCCAAGCAATATCAATTTCTACCTGACCCAATGAGTTCTTTTGAATACCCACAACTTCACCGCTTGCAGAGTTTGTAGCCTTTTGCCAGTTAAAGTACGGGTGGAACGGAATAATGGGCGGAACAAAGTTCGTGTTGGACAGGTCATTGTCGGTAACTGCTCTGAAGTAGTTAGGTGCTATCGGTGAACGCAAAATCTCTTTGCCTGCAATTACGTATGATACAATCTTACCGCCTTTAATTTTAAGTGAGAAATTGTCGCCTTTTACAAACACGCCTCCCTTATCCTTTACAAAAGCGATGTTTCCGCGTTCTGTCTCTTTTTTGTCCTCTGTTTTGCCTTTAAGAACAAACTGGTCAAAACTTTGCTCATATCCCTTTTCGCACCAGGGGTGTGAGTATTTGTTTATAAATGAAATAATAAGAACGCACTCTTCTTTGGGAAGCTTGTCAAACTGATAAGGAACCGTAAAATCAATTTCGCTTGACGGCGCACAGTTAATGTCCAAAATTCCGTTTTCAATCTCTTTGCCGTCTGCTTCAATTGCCCATTTGAATTCAAAATCGGACAGGTCTGTGAAAAGGTGCTTGTTTATCAAAGTAAAAATACCTTTTTCCAAATCTTTTTCTTTTACCTTGATTTCCGAGTAAACCTTTTTAACCTCGTAGTAAGAGGGGTGAGGCTTTCTGTCAGCGGCAATTATACCGTTAGCACAGAAATATGTGTTACTGCCTGTTATAGCAGTTGTGTTCGGAATATGAGTGTATCTGCCCGGCTCATACTTTTCAAAGTCCGTACCGTAAAGCCACCGGTCACCGTTATCGGTTTTCTTGCGAATTGCCTGGTCAACAAAGTCCCAAATGAAACCGCCGTGCATATTGTCATACTTTTCAAAATCATCCATATATTCCTGGAAATTACCAAGGCTGTTTTCCATAGCGTGTGCATATTCACACAGAAGCACAGGGTGGCAGTAATGCTCCTTTTTAATAGGCTTTGAGTCAGCCGCAAGAGCATTGGCAATATTGTCATAAAGAGAAATTGTAATCGGCTCGCGGTTGCCGAGTTTATACATTGTGTCTGCCATTGGATACATACGAGAGATAACATCTGACTTTGTAAAGTCAAAGTCACCTTCGTAGTGGAATTGACGGGTTGAGTCAAGTTTTAATGCGGCTTTCTTCATTTCCATAAAGTTACTGCCGTCACCTGCCTCGTTACCGAGCGACCACATAAATACACAAGCGTGGTTACGGTCACGCAGTACCATTCTTTCCATTCTGTCAACTACTGCCTCGGTCCACATGGGATTATCTCCCGGAACGCCTTTACGGCGAACACCGTGAGTTTCCAAATCGCACTCGTCCATAACGTAAAAGCCGTATTCGTCTGCAATATCATAAAGAATCGGGTCGTCAGGGTAGTGGGATGTGCGAATAGCGTTTATGTTTGCACGCTTCATGAGTTTTAAGTCCTCGTAAAATCTTTCCGTGGGTACTGCCCAACCGTGGTCAGGGTCAAAATCGTGTCGGTTAACTCCGCGGAGCATCATCTGCTTGCCGTTAAAGAGTAACTTCTCGCCTATAATCTCAACTTTCTTAAAGCCGAAACGAATACACTTATAGGTGCTTTTACCATTGACTGTAAGCGTGATTAAAAGCTTGTAAAGATACGGGTCTTCAGCGGACCATTTGTGAGGTGAAGGGATAAGCTTGTTAAAATGAACTTTAGTTTCGGCATTATCAATACTTAATTCTTCTTCACCTAATAATATACGGCTGTCATTATCAACAATTTCTGCCTTAACGGTGGCATTTTTTTCTGTGCCGTAATTTTTAATTAAAATTTGAAGGTCGGTTTTACTGTCTGTGTAGGTTTCGTCAAGGTCGGTTGTGATGAAGAAGTCACGGATACCTGCCTTTTCCTCGCGGTAAATGTAAACCTCTCTGTAAAGACCGCAAAGAAGCCACATATCCTGATTTTCAAGGTATGCACCGTCTGAAAAACGGTAAACCTTAACGGCAACCTTGTTTTCACCCACATTTACAAACCTTGTAACATCAAATTCATGGGGTGTCATTGAACCCTGTGAGTATCCCACATATTCACCGTTAACATAAACCTCAATAGCAGATTTAGCCGCACCGAAATGGAGAAAGATTTCTCCGCCGTCAAACGACTCAGGCAAAGTAAAATCGCGTACATAAAGACCGATTTCCTGCATGGAGTGGTCAATTGACGGAATTTTGTTTTTTGCACGTGAAAGAGCACGGCAGAAAGTGCTTGCGTAATAATACGGATAACTTTCAGTGTCTTCCATTTGCCAAACAGAAGGCACGGTTATGCTCCTCCAAAAGCTCGTATCAAAGTCTGTCTTGTAAAAATCTTCGGGACAGTTCTCAAGCCCTCTCTGCCAATGAAACTTCCACTCGCCGTTAAGTGAGAGTTTGCATTTTGGAGCACAGAGCGACAAAGCCTCATTCTCATCCGCAAAACTGAAGGCGATAACGTGGCCGTCCTCCTTATTTCTTTTGAAAGTTGCAGGGTTTTCCCAATCGTATGTGTATTCTCTGTTCTTTTTCATACAAAACCTCCGAGGTTCATCACATTTTTTAATATACAATTTATAT
>CAMFPJ010000065.1 GCA_945971755.1 uncultured Clostridia bacterium | reverse complement strand
CTGTGCACGTTTCCGTGGCAATGTTATTGTACAAAGAGGCACAATTGCCGCTGTTTTCAGAGCAATTCCCTTCTCAATTCCCGAACTTGATAAATTGGGCCTTCCCAATGACGTTAAACGCCTTTGCAATCTTCCCCGTGGCCTTGTACTCGTCACCGGCCCGACAGGTTCAGGTAAGTCAACTACTCTTGCCGCAATGATTAACTACATAAACGAGCACTATGAAACAAACATTGTAACGGTTGAGGACCCAATTGAGTTCCTTCACGTTCATAAAAAATCAACTGTCCGTCAGCGTGAAATCGGTACTGACACAAGGAGCTTTGCAAATGCTCTTAAAACGGTTCTTCGTCATGACCCGGACACAATTATGATTGGTGAAATGCGTGACCCTGAAAGTATTCAGGTTGCGGTTACTGCGGCAGAAACAGGACACCTTGTTTTCTCAACACTTCACACGCAGACCGCACCCCTTACAATTTCACGTATTGTTGATACTTTCCCTGCGGAGCAAAAGGGTCAGATTCGTTCACAGCTTGCAAACTCACTTAAAGCAGTTATTTCACAGCAGCTTATTCCCACAATTAACGGCCGCGGCCGTGTTGCTGCCGTTGAATATATGATAGACACTCCTGCTATCAAAAACCTTATCCGTGAAGAGAAGGAGCATCAGCTTTACGCTACAATGCAGACAGGCACTCTTCAGGGTATGCAGACAATGGACCAGGCACTTTTGAATCTTCTTAAACAGCAGAAGATTTCTAAAGAATCGGTTATGGAATTTTGCGTTGACCAAAAGGAAACAATGCGCCTGATGGCAACAATGGGTTACTGATTCGAAACATTTAACTTTCACATATAAAGGGGGAAACGTCTTTGGCAGCTTTTACATATGACGGCCTTAACAAAGCAGGCCAGCCCGTTCACGGCGAAGTTGTAGCCGATAATACATCGCTCGCCATGGAAAAACTCCGTGAAGCCGGAGTTATCGTCATGAGTATGACGGAAAAAAAGGCCAAAGAAAAGAAAAAGAAGGGCGGTAAAAAGGTTACCACAACCGAAGTTGCAGTTTTTTGTAAACAGCTTGCAGCTATGCTTTCGGCAGGTGTTCCGATTACAAGAGCACTTATGACCCTTTCAAGGCAGACTGAAAATCCAAGATTTGCCGATGTTATTGAAACGATTGCTCAAGACATTGAGGGCGGTACCCCGATGTCACAGGCTTTTGCAAAATATCCAAAGGTTTTCTCTGAACTTTTTGTTGCCATGGTTGCTGCCGGTGAAACAGGCGGTATTATGGAACAGGCTCTTCGTTCTCTTGCAGATCAGCTTCAAAAAGAGAAAAACCTTCAAAAAAATATTAAATCAGCTTATTCATATCCCCGAACGGTTGGTATTATGGCTATCGTAATTCTTATTGCGATGCTTGTTTTCATGGTTCCGATTTTCAAGAACATGATGAACTCAAGTGTTGAACTTAACGGACTTTCGAAATTTATCTTCGGTGTTTCGGACAGTATGCGTTCGGAACCTTTCAAATGGATTATTCCGGCGGTTCTGATTGTGGGCGGTATAATAGGTTTTACAAAGACTCCCATAGCACACAGAATTTGGGAAAACACAAAGCTTACAATGCCGCTTTTCGGCGGATTTATCACAAAAATGGTAGTTGCACGTTTCTGCCGTACTCTTGCAACGCTTCTTGCCGGCGGTGTTACCGCAGTTGACGCAATGAAGAGTGCAGGTCCTACCTCAGGTGCAGACAAAATTAAAGATGCAGTATTTGATGCGATTGAAGATATTGAAGAAGGTAAGAGTATGTCGGAGGCTCTGGAAAAGAGCGGTTACTTCCCGCCAATGGTTACAGGTATGGTTGCCATCGGTGAAGAGTCCGGTTCACTTCCGGAAATGCTTGACAAGGTTGCTGAATTCTTTGAAGAAGACGTTGAGATTACGTCCCGTAACCTTAGAGCAATGATTGAGCCGTTGGCGCTCGTTTTCGTTGGTATTGTCGTCGGCGGTATGCTTATTGCACTTTATGTTCCGATGCTCACATCATCTACATCAATCGGTTCTTAACTCAAAAAATCATCTCACATAAGACAGGGGAGAAATATATATGGCGAAAATTAAAAGTATGATTGGCTGTGAGCTTTCTACAAGTGAAATCCGAGCAGTTGAGATTACAAAGAATAACGGTGCTTACCAAATTCTTGCGATGGGCTATATGCCGCTTGAACGAGGAATTATTGAAGAAGGTTTTATCAGAGACGCCGAAAAGTTTCAGTCTGCTTTCACCGAGCTTATGTCTTCAGGAAAGTTTGTTTCCAATGACTTTGCAATCGGTGTAAATAACGAAAACGTTATTATGCGTTATGCATCATTTCCGAAGGTTGATCCGGATAAACTTCGCAGTATGGTTCTTTTACAGGCTCAGGAGTTTATCCCGATTCCCATTAACGAAATGGAAATTGACTATGTTATTGCAGGCGAAAGTACAAATGAAGAAAACAATTCTCAGTACAACATAATGCTTGTTGCCGCCCGCAGACAGATGCTGGAGGGTTATATTAACCATTTTACAGCAATGAAATATACTGTTAACGAAATCGACTCTTCACTCCTCTCTCTTTGCAGAGGTATTAAAGATTCAGGCGAAAACGGTTCATATTTCCTTGTAAACTTTACCGATGATGTTCTTAACTTCATTGTTGTTAAAGGCGAGGAAATTGCCATGGTACGTTCAATAACCGTGCCTGACAGAAACCGTGCATCTGTAGCCGAACTTTTCGGTTTGAATGTGAAAGAAGAGGGCGAACCCGAAGAAGATGCCGAACTTATTGAAAGTGCTGTTTCATTTATTATGTCTGAAACATCTTCAACAATAAGCTATTACTCAATGCAGAATGATGATCAAATTGAAAAAGTTTATTTCGTTGCTAACAGTAAACACAACAGCGACGTATTAAAAGAATTGCAGTCAAATTTACCTATTCCGGTTGAAGTTCCGAAATTCTATCCTGCACTTCAGGCAGAAAGTAGCACATCGCTTACGGAATATGCGTCTTGCATCGGTATTGCGATTTCCGGATTGGAGGGTTAAGAATGTTTAAGGTTAGTTTGTTACCTGAAAGCTACAGAAAACAGCTTATCAGTAAAAAGAATAAAGATATTATCCTTTCTGTTGCAGTTATCGTTCTTGTGTGTATGCTTATTGTTTACGCAGGTATCGCAATAAGGCTTTTAATTCTTAAAGGTCAGGAGCGAAAGGTTAATGCATACAATGATAAGATTAACCAGCGTATTGAAGAGCTCAGCCCTTATGTTGAAGATTACAACGCACTGGCTATCGCTCAGGCTAAGGTTGCTCTTATTAAACCTGTTGATATTACTGTTCTTGAATTTGTTTCGGAAGTTCAAAGCATTACACCCGATTACATAAGAATTACCGCAATTGCTGCTCCCGAGTGGCAGAAAAATCAGGTTTGCGTTATTGAAGGCGACCTTTCTTCAGCTAACAGTCTTCGTTCTGCCGACAGTATGCTCAAAGCTTATGCTGAGATAATTAAATCAGACGAAGTTATTAAAGATTCAATTAAAGAACTTAAAATTGTTAACGATATGCCTTTAGTAAATGAGGAAACTCCGAATGAGGCTACAACATATTCATTCAGAATTATTGTTTCGCTCTCAGGCCCGATTTCCATTGACGCTCAGACCGGCAACCTTATTACAACTACAACAACTACTACAACAGAGACTACAACCGAGACTACTACTGCGGCTCCTGAAGAATCAACAGAGGCAACTTCAATAGAGCCAAGCACAATAGGTACTGGTGCTCCAACAGAGGCTCCATCAGAACCAACAACAGGAGGTACTTCAAATGAATAAGAAATTAGATTTATCTTCTATCAAAGTTAACGATTATGTTTTAGTAACTGTTGCAATGATTTTGCTTGCAATAATATTGGGTGTTGCCGCATGGTTTACCTTTAAGCAAACAATGGCTGTTAAAGACTCTATTAACACAACGCTTGAAGTTGCCAACACTAACAGAGCCCATATTGCAGAGCTTGAAGAAATTAAAGCAAATCAGCACAAGTACGAAGAAGAATTCAAGCAATATGACGCAGTTATTGCTCCTGCCGGTTCTTACACAACTCTCGAAAATCAGATGGACCTTGAAGAAATGCTCATAAAATATAACCTCAAAGGTACTGCTGTTTCGGGTAAATTGGAGCCTTTCGGTTCAGTTCAGATGGCAAGAAGCACTATTGAAGTGGTTGGCAAAGAAAGTGACGTTAAAAATATGTGTAAAGAGATTGTCTCTTCAAAATATATTGTAAGAATTGACGATTTTGCTATGGCTGACAACGGAGACGGTACAGTTACCGCTGCTTTCAGCATTGTAAACTTTACAAAATAATCAAATTTTCAGCATAATACGAAAGATAGGTAAAATTTAATGTTAGATGAGATAATTGTACCCGGTAGCTTGAGTGCCAATCTTATTGATAACGGAGTCGTTACAGTTGACCAGCTTAAAGAGGCTCTTGAGGTTCAGAAAACAAGTAAGCAGCTTATTGGTTCAATCCTTGTTCAACTCGGTTACTGTACCGAAGAAGATATTGCGAGAACTCTTGCTAAAAAAACCGGACACAAATTCGTTTCAATTGATGAAATCGGTGTTAATATTGCCGTTGCAAACTTAATTACTCCCGAATTTGCAATAAGGGAGAATATTCTTCCTCTCTACGAAGAAGACGGCGTAATTTACGTTGCAATGAAGAATCCTAACGACATTCTTGTTGTGGATAACCTTCGTATGATGACAGGTCATGAGATTTGCCCTGTTGTTGCAGCGGATATGGAACTTGCTGCCGCTATTGAAAACTTCGCAAATATGAATGCGGGTGTTCAGGACTATTCGGATGCAGAAGAAGCAGTTGAAGATACTGTTGAAAACCTTGACATTGACGACAAACCGGCAGTTCAGCTTGTTAACCAGATTATTAACAACGCAATTAAAGCAGGCGCTTCCGATATTCACATTGAAGCTCTTGAGAAATATATGCGTGTACGTTTCCGTATTGACGGTGTTTTGCAGGAAATTTTGCAAAATCCCATAAAAATGTTCAGTGCAGTTGTTTCCCGTGTTAAGGTTATCGGCGGTATGGACATTGCCGAGCGCCGTATCCCACAGGACGGCCGTGCTACCGTAAAATACGAGGACAGAACACTTGATATCCGTATTGCATCAATGCCTACGGTTTTCGGTGAAAAAATCGTTATGCGTCTTTTGGAGCGTGACTCGGGTCAGGTGGCAACACTTAAAGACCTTCACTTCAGTAAAAGACAGTTTGACAGATTCTACCGTGCAATCAATATGCCTTACGGCTTCTTACTCGTTACCGGACCTACCGGTTCAGGTAAATCTACAACGCTTTATGCGTGCCTTGCCGAAATCAGTTCTATTGATAAAAATACCATTACACTTGAAGACCCGGTTGAGCGCCGTATGCCCGGCATTAACCAGTGCCAGATGAACAACCGTGCAGGTATGACCTTTGCGGCCGCCCTTCGTTCGGTTCTCCGTTCTGACCCGGACATTGTTCTTGTCGGTGAGATTCGTGACGCTGAAACTGCAAAAATTGCAATTGAAGCCGCTCTTACGGGACATATGGTTCTTTCAACACTCCATACAAACGACTCTGCGGGCGCAGTTACACGTCTTGACGAAATGGGTGTTGAGCCATTCCTTACAGCATCTTCTCTTGTTGGCGTATTGGCTCAGCGTCTTGTTCGTAAGCTTTGCCCGAAGTGCAAAGAAGAATATGAGATTTCACGCACGGAAATGAAAAAGATTATACCTGAATTTGACATTTATGGCTATGAGGGTGACAGCTTTAAGCTTTACAAGTCCGGCGGTTGCCTGACTTGTAACAATACAGGTTACAAAGGCCGTGAAGCAGTATTTGAATTCCTTACCGTTACCGAAGAAATGAAACAGCTTATTCTTGACCGTGCAACAATTGCAGAAGTTAAAGAATTAGCTATTAAACAGGGTATGCATACAATGAAGGATGAGGGCCTTTACAAAGTAATGGAAGGAAAAACTTCACTCGAAGAACTTATGCGTGTTATTGCATAAAAGCATAAACTTTCTAAGGTTTTTCGCTTTACTACCTTTATAAAGAAGGAGGAAAAGAAATGTCAAAAATTAAATCGTCAGTTAAAAATAAAGACGGTGCTGCATTGCCTATGGTACTTGTAGTAATGGTTGTTTTGACAATGTTCGGTACAGTGCTTTATATGCTTTCTTGGAACTCTTACCGTTCTGTTCGTTTTATGAACGAAGAAAAGAGAGCATATTATTTCGCACGTGCAGGTGTTGAAGTTGCGGCTTACGCTTACCAGGTTGCCGACTCACAGGCAGCCGGTGCTGATTCTTCATCAGACGTAAGTCAAATTGTTACCTTCTCAAATACTCAGAATGCAATTATCAATACCAATACAATTTATGTTATTCCTACAACAAACGGTGGCTCAGGTCCTTGGACGGGACTGGATTTTTCCAACACTCCTTCTGAAAATGCAATAGGTGAATTTACCGTTCAGATAGGCAACGGTATTGAATATGTTGATGTTACAGACGCAGAAGGTGTAACAACAAAAACACCCAATAAAGTAAAAACTTTTAAGGCACAGGGAAGATGCTACGGCGGTGAGCTTGAGTTAGACGGAGACGGAAACGTTATAGGTTACGGCGGTGAACCTGTCAGTAAAAGTGTTACAGGCTACCTTGCAATGTCTGAAACAGCGAAGCCGTTAAGCTTTTATAATGCAGACGGTACTTTGAGCACTAACAGTTACACCGCAGAAGATGCGAAGAACGGTACTGTTTCTCCTGACGATAAAAAGACTAAGTTCTTGAAGACCACAAAAACAATTGATATTAACGGTACGGATATTGAGCCTTCAAGTAATAAAAAGTTCTTCCTGTTCCGTCTGCTTGAGATTCTCCGTAAGAGTATCATTAAGGACATTTTTGTACATTTCTATGGCACATCAGTTACGGTTGATTTATATGTTAAAACTGCCGACGGCAACTTGATTTTAGCAAAGCCTGAAAAATCGGAACTTATCAAAACGAGAGATAACGACCATAACTATTACATTTTTGCAACGGCTGATGACCTTTTCCTTGACAGATGCGGTCTTAACGTTGTTCCCACAAAGGGTAGATATAACTCAGTAGGCCTCTACGGTGACGAAATCGTTATTGACGGCGACATTATTATGGGCGTTTATTATACTAAGACCGGCGGTTTCGGTTCCGGTATAAGTGCAATTATTCAAACAATCGGTAACCGTTACAGACTCGGTACCGTAATGCTTGGTGAGGGCTCTAACGGGCTTACTAACCGTTATGACCCGGTTCCCATCAGCAAAGGCGGTATTATGTGTGAAGGCGTTAAAGTTCCTGCCAACAAGATTTATTTTAACGGTAACGTTTACGTTAAAATCTTTAACCAGGGCGGCAGAACTGAAACATACCGTGTGTTTAACGCCGGCGATATGGCTTATTTTTACGGCGGTTACACAGAAAGCGGTACTGTTGACGGCGAAGACACAGAAGCAAAGGGTGTTGACCTTCTTAAATACTTCCTTGATGCCGTAATTGACGGTAAAGGTGGATTTAACTACGGTACGGCTCTTGCAGAAAAAGCAAAAGTAATTAACAACCTTTATTATGTAGGTGAGGTTTCGGCAGCAGCTTATGCTGCAAACAGTCCGGACTTTAAGGACTCAACCTTTGAGGGCGACCCCACACCTTACTTTAACGACGAAACCGTTCTTGTCAGAAAAATCAATGTTAAATACGCAAACAACGGCGAGATTACCGTTGACGGCGGTTACGGTTCGGTACTTGACCTTGTTCAGCCGAGTAATGTCGGCTCAGCCAATATTAAATGGGGCAATCCCGAAGGCGGTTCGGTCTTTAACCC
>CAMFPJ010000064.1 GCA_945971755.1 uncultured Clostridia bacterium | reverse complement strand
CTTATTTTAGACATTGTTCTTGCCGGTATTTTTATTGTTCTTGTTGTGTCTGCGGCAAAGAAAGGCTTTGTGTTAACAATTCTTGAGGTTGTTGCAATTATTGCAGCACTTTTCTGTGCTTCTTATTTCAGTAAGCCTATTGCTCAGGGGTCTTATGATATGTTCCTTAAGGGCAATGTTGAGAAGAAGATAAATTCCGAAATCAGCGAACATCAAGTTCCGCAAAATCTCGGTGATGTTGCGTTTGATTCAATTCCCGAATATGCCGTAACGTTTGCCGAATGTGCAGGAATTAATGTCAGCAAAATCAGAACAAACATTAACAATACAATAAATAGCTCTGTGGCAAACGGTCAGGTTGATTCAATAGGTCAGAAGATTGCAGAAACTTGTGTTGAGCCGATTGCTGTTGCGGGTATCGGAATTATAATGTATTTTGTAATGTTTACAGTCTTTTTGCTCCTTTTCAGACTTGTTGCCAAAGGCGTTTCAAAGGCGATTCAAATACCGCTTGTCGGCACAGCAGATAAACTCTTAGGTGCTGCTATCGGTGCACTTCGCGGTGCGGCAGTACTTGTTGTTATTTCAACTGTGTTTGTTACAATGCTTGCAAAGGGTGACTCTGAATTTGCGGTTGCGATTCGTGAGTCAAAAGTTATTGGATTTGTAAACAATTTTAACCCGTTTATTGACAAATTACAGGAATTATTCAAATAAGGAGTGACTACAATGGATAATGAAGTTATGAGCTTAAAAGATAACCTCAAAGGAATTTTTGACGGTTGTCTTACAATACCGAATCTTATGTCGGTAATAAGAATTTTACTTATTCCCGTTTTTGCGGTTCTTTACTTAAAGGGATATATTTGGTGGTCCGTGGGTGTACTTGCAATTTCCGGTATTTCCGATTTACTTGACGGAAAAATTGCACGCCGCTTCAATCAGGTATCTGCACTCGGTAAAATGCTTGACCCGGTTGCAGATAAACTTACGGTTTTCGCACTTGCGATTGTATTGTTTCTTCAGTTTAAGAGTGCTGAAAGCAGTACAATGCAAGCTTTTGCATGGGTATTTTTACTGTTTATTGCAAAAGATATAATTATGATACTCGGTGCGGCACTTCTTATTGCACTTGGCTCACGTCCTGTTGCAGCAGAGATTTACGGAAAGGCCGCTACCTGTGTTTTCTATGTTGTAATGATTGTGATAATCGGTTTCGGCCCCGAGGTCGGAGCAATCAGCAGGTCATATCCAAATCTTACGTTGCCTGAACCTGTTATGTTTGTGTTGGTAGTAATTGCGGTAATTCTTACTTTTGTCGCATTCATAAGCTATCTTCCGAGCTCCGTTAAGCAAATTATAAATAATGCAAAGGCAAAGAAAGAGGAAAAATAATGAACAAAGGTATGCTTTGCAGCAGATGTCACAAAAATCCTGCTGTATTCTTTATTTCAAAGGTTGAGGGTGAAAATACAACCAATGAAGGACTCTGTATAAAATGCGCGATGGAGCTGAATATCGGTCCCGTCAAGCAGATTATGGAAAATATGGGCATTACCGAGGAAGATATGGACGAAGTTTCTGCTCAAATGGAGCAGATGATGGAAAGTATGGATGAAGATGGGTTTGAGCTTGGCGGAGCCGGTACTTTCCCGTTTATGCAGGGTATGTTCGGCGGTCATCAGGGCGGTGACACCGTAACTGACGGAAAAGCCGATGACAAGAAAAGCAAAAAGAAAAAGCAGGGAACCAAGAACGAAAAAAGAAAATTTTTAGGTTTGTACTGTACCGACCTTACCGAAAGAGCAAGGGAAAATAAACTTGACCGAATTATCGGAAGAGAGCAGGAAATTTCCCGTACAATTCAAATTCTTTGCAGACGTACAAAGAATAACCCGTGTCTTATAGGCGAGCCCGGTGTCGGTAAAACTGCCATTGCGGAGGGCCTTGCTCAAAGAATTGCAGAGGGCACGGTTCCTGCAAAACTTGCAAATAAAGAAATTCATTTACTTGACTTAACGGCACTCGTTGCAGGAACACAGTTCCGCGGGCAGTTTGAAAGCCGAATTAAAGGGCTTGTAGAAGAAGTTAAGAGTGAGGGTAATATTATCCTCTTCATTGACGAGGTTCATAATTTAATCGGCACAGGTGACGCCGAAGGCTCAATGAATGCTGCCAATATCTTAAAACCTGCGCTTTCACGCGGCGAAATTCAGGTTATCGGCGCTACAACTTTTAATGAATACAGAAAGCACATAGAAAAAGACGCAGCACTTGAGCGCCGTTTCCAAACAGTAAAGGTTGAGGAGCCGTCGATTGAAGATTCTTATAAAATGCTTTTGGGTATTAAGAATTATTATGAATCTTTCCACCGTGTTGAGATTTCCGACAATTTGGTTTACAAGGCAGTAACACTTTCCGAAAGATATATTACCGACAGATTTTTGCCTGATAAAGCCATTGACCTGCTTGACGAGGCATGCACGTGTGCAAATCTCCGTAATAAAGCAATCAGCGAGCTTGAAATTGCAGAAAATAATGCAAAAGAGCTTGAGACCCGTATGAATGAGCTTGAAGACGAGCTTGCAAATGCTCCCGACGGTTCAGACCTTGACCCGATTTACGCTCAAATGTCTGTTACAAAGAGTGAAATTGAAGCTCTTGGAAAAACAATTCCCGAACTCAAAGAAAAGGCAAAGGATAACGCCGTTTTGGAAGAAGACCTTGCCAAAGTAATCAATCTTTGGACGGGGATTCCCGTATCAAAAGTCGTTGAGGGCGATATTAACCGCCTGAAAGATTTAGAAAGCAGACTCCTTGAGAAAATCATCGGTCAGGATGAGGCAGTAAAACTCGTTTCAAATGCAATTAAGCGCAGCAGAATTCAGCTTACACTTCAAAAACGCCCCGCATCATTCATTTTTGTAGGCCCGACAGGTGTGGGAAAAACCGAACTTGTTAAAAAACTTTCCGAGGAGCTTTTTGACACGCCTGAAACTCTCATTCGACTTGATATGTCCGAATTTATGGAGAAACACAGCGTTTCAAGGCTTATCGGTTCGCCTCCCGGATATGTAGGTTATGACGAAGCAGGTCAGCTTACCGAAAAGGTGCGCAGAAAGCCATATTCAATTATTCTGTTTGACGAAATTGAAAAGGCTCACCCCGATGTTATGAATATCCTTTTGCAAATTCTTGACGAGGGTAAAACCAATGATGCTCACGGCAGAACAGTTAGCTTTGCAAATACCGTAATTATTATGACTTCAAATGCGGGTAGCCATTCTTCGGAAACATCACTTGGTTTCGGCAAAACAGAAGGCGATATTTCAAGAGAAAAGGTTATGAAAGCACTCAAAGAATTCTTACGCCCTGAATTTATCGGCAGAGTAGATGAAATTGTTGTTTTCAATCCGCTTTCTCATGAGAATTACAAGGATATTGCAAGACTTATGCTTTCTGAAATTACAACTGTTCTCGCAGATAAAGGAATTAAATTTATTTACGGAGACGAAATTCCCGAAGCCCTTGTTAATAAAATGGACGGCAATTCAAGAGGTGCAAGAGATTTGCGTAATGTTATTCGCCGTAACATTGAAGATAAAGTATCCGGTATAATGATTGACAATGTGGGTAAACCGATTTCTCAAATTACTGTTACAGAGAAAAACGGTGAAATAACTGCTGAAATCAAATAAGTACAACAAAAAAGAGAGTTCAAAATGAACTCTCTTTTCCTTTTGGCTTTACTTATCTTTTTGTTGTATCGGTTACGTTGCTTGTAACGTCTGAAACAGCATCACTTATGTCACTTGAAACTTCACTGATAACCGAGGAAATTCCTTCGCTTGCATCTGTCATCATGTTGTCAGTAGTGTTATTTGTTGTGCTTGTATTTCTTGTTGTACTTGTGTTCGTGTCTGAAACCATGCCGTCTTCAGCTTTGCCGCAACCTGCAAAGAATGTGCAAATAAGAAGTGTGCCAAGCAACATAACGATTATTGCTTTTTTCATTTTTCAACCCTCCCTTATGCCTTTTGTAGTATTATTCTCATTTTTGCTAAAAATTATACTATTTTGTAAGAACTCCGCCGTCACTGTACAGCAAAATCAGGACATTTTCTTCTTCACCGGTAATTGCGTTAAGGTAAACAAGTAAATGCTGACCGTTCTGTGTCTTGCAAACGTATTCGTAGCAAAGATTTTCCGTGCCCCATTGTGTCGGTGCAAAGCAGGTGGAAACAGACCCGATTTGAAGTCCGTTGTAAAGCTTTTCTTTTCCTTCATCTGCCGAGAAAGCGGCGTTAGGAACAGTACGCGCCGTGTGGCAGGAGATATATCCCGTGGCGTCAAATGAAGAAACTTCGCCGCTTTGTAGGTTTACGCTTACTTTAATTAAGTCTGAATAGCAAATAATGCCGTTTTGTGAATAAGCAAAATTGACTGTGCAAATTCCATCTTCGGTAAAATAGTAGCTTTCCCGCATATTTGTATAACCGATTTCATTAAGATATTTCTTCGCAATTTTCACGGCGTCTTCGTATTTTACGTTTATTTCACCCGCAAAAGACGAATTTAACATATAAAGCGGGTATCCGCCTTTCTTTGTAACCGCAACAGTACAGTTTTCACCTTTGAAAACATAACAGGGGATTTTGCCGATTTCATCAAACGTATAGTTTAATTCTTCGTTTGGACAAATTTTGTTTGCAATTTTCAATGCGTCATTTTTTGTGATTTCCTCTTTGCCTTCAAGCATTTTCGGGTTCATACTCTCAATATGGCTTGAAAAAGGACCGTCAAAAACAAGTGACGGAAAATCAGAAAGAGTTTGTTCAACATCGTCCATTTCGTCAATCACGTTGTACGAGATATCGTCTGTTTTCAGGAACATACTATTTTGCTTCTCAAATGAAAAGGTCCCGTTTTGCATTCCGTAACACATATTGTTTATTTTTTCTGAGAGTTTGTCTGCATATTCGCTTAACGCTAAGAGCTGTTCTCTTTCGCTTTCGGTAAGCGATTGACCGTTCATACTTTTTCTTTGAAGAGACATTACATATTCGCCCACCTGCGACAAAAACTTATAAGTGTTAGCGATTGACGAATTGCTTGACGGAAGCTCGCTTAAACTGTTCTTTGCCTCCGCACTGTCACGCCAAAGTTTTGTAGAAAGAGATGAGAACATTTCAGGACTGTTAACATAAACCGCCTTTTCAAGAGAAACACCGATATCGCTTAAATATTCGTCGAGAGAAATAAGTGCTCTTTGCCGAGTTGAAAGTATCTCTCTTTCATATTTTTTTACTTTCACAGATTGCACAATCGAAAATACAGTAAGCGCAATAAGAGCAAATGAAATATAACTGATGAGCCTTACTTTTCCGCGAAATGAAATGCTTTTTTCTTCCATATTTTTCTCTCCTTGGGGGAAATTTCTTGTAGCAATACTATTGTTAACAGAAAATTCAAAAATATCCGCTTATTTTATCTGTTTTTTAATTGCAAAATGTACTATTATGTAGTATAATTTATGTTAATTAAATCTGTATTTTGGGGGATTGTACTTGAACGCATATCTTGACAACAGCGCAACAACAAAACCGTGCGAAAAAGCAGTCCGTAAAGCTTTTTATTTGGCATCTGATTGCTACGGTAATCCCTCGTCACTGCATGCAATCGGTTATGAAGCAAAAAAGGAACTTGATGCGTCCCGCCGTGCAGTTGCAGATTTTCTCGGAGTGAGTGAGAATGAAATCTATTTTACTTCCGGCGGAACGGCTTCTAATATGACCGCAATTATCGGTGCAGCCTCCGCAAAAAAAAGAGAGGGTAAAAAGATTATCACTTCACGTATTGAACACCCCAGCGTTATTAAAAATTTTGAACTTTTGGGTGAACAGGGTTTTACGCCTGTTTTCCTTGAGCCTGACAGAAACGGTAAAATCAGTCTTGACGAGCTTTATTCCGCCGTTGACGAAAATACAATTCTTGTAAGTTTGATGGCGGTAAATAATGAGGTCGGCTCAATTCAGGAGTTTGAAAAAGTAAAGCAGGTAATCAAAGCAAAAAAATCAAATGCGCTTTATCATTGCGACGCAGTTCAGGCTTTCGGAAAAATTAAAATAAACCCCTCAAAAGCGGGAATTGACCTTATGAGTATGAGTGCACATAAAATTCACGGTCTTAAAGGTTCGGGCGCACTTTATGTCAATAAAAACGTCCGTATTCGTCCTGCTATTGTGGGCGGAGGTCAGGAGAGCGGACTTGTTTCCGGAACTGAAGCAATGCCTTCGCTTTGTGCATTCGGCGAAGCGGTAAAAGACATTGGAGACATTAACGAAAATCTCAAAAAGGTTAAATCTGTTCGTGACTTCTTTTTAGATAAAATTTCGTCTCTTGATTATGTTTTTGTAAATTCCCCAAGCGATGCTTTACCATACATTTTGAACATTTCGATTGAGGGGGTTCCTTCACAGGTAATGCTAAACTCACTGTCGGCCGAGGGAGTTTATGTTTCGGCAGGTTCTGCCTGTTCTAAAGGACATAGAAGTAATATTTTGTCATCAATGAAAATTGAACCTGCAAGAATTGACACTGCAATTCGTGTCAGCCTTTCAAAATATACAGAAAAAGAAGAAATTGATATGCTGTTTGACGGAATAGTAAAAACTGCAAACCGCATAAGGAGATAAAATGAAAGAAATAATTCTGATAAAAAACGGCGAACTTGCTCTTAAAGGGCTCAACAGAGCAACCTTTGAGGACATTCTTATAAAAAATATCCGTAAACGTATAAAGTCTTTGGGCGAGTTCGATTACAGAAAAGAACAGTCAACAGTCTCTGTTATTCCCGTAACCGACGGAGTCGATATGGACGAGGTGTCCGAAAGAGTCGGCAGAGTTTTCGGCATTGCAAGGTATTCAAGAGCCTTGCAGGTTGAAAAGGATATGGCGGAAATAATGAGAGAAACTCCGGTGTATCTTGCAGACCAGCTTCGTTTTGCAAAAACTTTTAAGGTAGAGGCAAAACGCTCCGATAAAAAATTTCCGCTTACTTCACCTGAAATTTCGGCAGAGGTTGGCGGCGCAATTCTTTCAAAATTCCCACATATAAAAGTTGACGTCAGAAATCCCGAAATTGTGGTAACTGTTGAAATTCGTGAAAAGAATGCATTTATTCGCGGTAATCAGTTAAAGGGCGCAGGCGGTCTTCCTACGGGAACGGCAGGTAAATCAACTGTTCTCATTTCCGGAGGAATTGACAGTCCCGTTGCGGCTTATATGATGGCAAAAAGAGGGCTTTTCCTTAATGCGGTTCACTTTGCTTCGCCGCCATATACTTCACCGCAATCTGAGGATAAAGTTCACAGACTCTTAAAGAAAGTTGCGGCATACAGCGGAAGTATTACTCTTTTTACAGTGGGCTTTACCGAAATTCAAGAGGCTATTCGTGATAATTGCCCTGAGGATATGTTCACCCTTATTATGCGTAGATTTATGATGCGAATTGCATCGGCTATTGCAGAAAAAGAAGACAGTAAAGCTCTTATAACGGGTGAGAGTTTAGGCCAGGTTGCAAGTCAGACTCTTCCTGCAATTGCTTGTACCGATGCGGTGGCAACAATGCCCGTTTTCCGTCCGCTTATAGGTAACGACAAAGACGAGATTATTACCATATCAAGAAAAATCGGAGCTTTTGATATTTCCATTGAGCCTTTTGAAGATTGCTGCACGGTATTTACTCCTAAGCATCCTAAAACAAAGCCCACAATTCAAATGCTGGAAGAGGCGGAAAAGGCGCTTGATGTCGATTGCCTTGTTGCCCGTGCATTGGAAAATACTAAAGTCACAGTAATTAGTTTTTAGGAGCAAAAATGTTACTTGAAGAAAAACTTGTTTCCGTTTTGAAAGAAAAAAATCTTATAGCTGCAACTGCTGAGTCTTGCACAGGCGGTTTTATTGCTAAAAGAATTACCGATGTCAGCGGTTCTTCTTCGGTTTTTAATTGCGGTATTGTCAGTTACAGTAATGAAATTAAGCA
>CAMFPJ010000063.1 GCA_945971755.1 uncultured Clostridia bacterium | reverse complement strand
TTTTTAAGGGTGTGAAATTATTCCCACTCGATTGTCGCAATCGGTTTGGGGGAGATGTCATAGAGAACGCGGTTAACACCCGGAACTTCTGCAAGAATTCTGTCACGAATCTTGAAGAGAATGTCGTAAGGAATTTCCTCAACTGTTGCAGACATAGCATCAACCGTATTTACAGCACGAAGAATTACCGGCCAATCCCAAAGTCTTTTGCCGTCTTTAACGCCTGTTGATTTGAAATCGGGAACAACGGTGAAATACTGCCATACTTTGCCCTGGAAGCCTGCGTTTGCAAATTCTTCGCGAAGAATAGCGTCTGACTCGCGAACTGCCTCAAGTCTGTCTCTTGTGATGGCACCTACGCAGCGAACGCCGAGACCGGGGCCGGGGAAGGGCTGACGCTCAACCATTGATTCGGGAAGACCGAGAGCCTTACCGACTACTCTGACTTCGTCCTTAAAGAGAAGTTTTACAGGCTCAACAAGCTCAAAGTTGAGATCTTCCGGAAGTCCGCCTACGTTGTGGTGAGCCTTAACTCCGTCACTCTCAAGAATATCAGGATAAATTGTACCCTGTGCCAGGAAATCAACACCGTCAAGCTTTCTTGCTTCTTCAACAAATACGTCGATAAATTCTTTACCGATGATTTTTCTCTTTGCTTCGGGGTCGTCAACGCCGGCAAGCTTGTCAAGGAAACGGTCAACCGCATCAACATAAACAAGGTTAGCGTCCATTTCGTCCTTAAAAACTTTTACAACCTGTTCCGGCTCGCCCTTACGCAAAAGGCCGTGGTTAACGTGCACACAAACAAGCTGTTTGCCGATTGCTTTTATGAGAAGTGCGGCAACTACCGACGAATCAACGCCACCTGAAAGTGCCAAAAGCACCTTTTTGTCGCCTATCTGTTCTCTTACTGCTTCAACCTGTTCAGCGATAAAAGTGTCTGCTAATTCTTTTGTTGTGATTCGAGCCATAGACTCGGGACGTACATTACTATCCATAATATCCTCCGTGTTGTATAAATGAATTTTATTCGTATTCTACTGTTGCAGGGGGCTTAGATGTAATATCATAAACCACTCTGTTAATGCCTTTTACTTCGTTAGTAATTCGGTTTGAAACTCTTGCAAGCAATTCATAAGGAATTTTTGCCCAATCGGCAGTCATAAAGTCATCGGTTGTAACTGCTCGCAGAATAACTAAATTTTCGTATGTACGGTGGTCTCCCATTACGCCGACAGTTTTAACATCAGGCAAAACAGCAAAGAATTGAGCAAGCTCATTTTCATAGCCTGTTTTTGCCATTTCATCACGGAATATTGCGTCAGCCTGCTGTAAAAGACCTATCTTTTCAGCAGTGATTTCACCGATAATTCTAACGCCCAAGCCAGGACCCGGGAACGGTTGACGCCATACAAGTTCTTTAGGAATACCCAGCTTTTCACCAACTCTTCTTACCTCGTCTTTGAAAAGGCTTGAAAGGGGCTCAATAACATCAAGAAACTCAATGTCGTCAGGCATTTTTACTTTGTTGTGATGAGTCTTGATTTTGTCTGCATCACCTTTGCCTGACTCAATACAGTCAGGATAAATCGTCCCCTGAGCAAAGAAACCCTTGTCAGCTTGTCTGCGAATTTCCTCCCAAAACACCTTGTAAAATTCGGTGCCGATAATTTTTCTCTTCTCTTCAGGGTCGGTAACTCCCTTAAGAGCCTTTAAGAAATGCTCTTGGCAGTTAACCCTGATAAAATTCATATCAAAAAGAGAGGTAAATGTTTTTTCAACAAAGTCGCCCTCGTCTTTTCTCATAAGTCCCTGGTCAACAAAAACGCAAGTTAATTGGTCACCGACCGCCTTTGAAAGAAGACCTGCTGCAACGGACGAGTCAACACCGCCCGAAAGCCCGAGAACAACTTTTTTGTCACCGATTTTTTCACGCAATTCCGAAACTGTTTTGTCAATGAAATTGTCCATTACCCAGTCGCCCTTGCATTTGCAAACAAGGTAAAGAAAATTATGAAGCATTTTAAGCCCATATTCACTGTGCGTAACTTCGGGGTGGAACTGAACGGCGTAAATGCCTTCTTCCGAATTTTCCATAACAGCACAGGGGCAATCGTTTGTTGTACCGATTATTTCAAAGCCTTCGGGAACTTCTGAAATATAGTCGGTATGGCTCATCCAAACAACGCTTTTTTCGGGAATACCCTTAAAAAGTAGGCTGTCTTTAACAGTAACTTCAATTTTTCCGTATTCCGAAACAGGTGCCGTAGCAACTTTGCCGCCGCGCATCCAAGCAATAAGCTGACATCCGTAGCAAATGCCGAGCACCGGAATACCCAGTTCAAGAACTTCTTTTGTATAGTGCGGTGAAGCAGGGTCATAAACACTGTTGGGCCCGCCTGTAAAGATTATTCCTTTGTATCCGTTTGCTTTGATTTGCTCAATAGGTACTGTATAAGGCAAAATCTCCGCGTAAACGTTGTTGTCACGGACTCTTCGTGCGATTAACTGATTGTACTGACCGCCAAAGTCCAAAACAAGAATTTTTTCCATTAAAATGCCTTCTTTTATTATCTGTAAATAATTGCTTCACGCTCGGGACCGTTTGAAACCATATCAATTCTGTGACCGAGTTCTTTTTCAATAAATTCAACATAAGATTTTGCTTCAGCGGGGAGTTTGTCGTAGTCTTTAATTCCTCTTATGTCGCACTTCCAACCCTTGAGAGTAGTGAGAACGGGTTTGCATTTTTTGAGTGTAGGTGTTGTGGGGAAATCTTTTGTGATTTTGCCGTCAACTTCATAAGCGGTGCAAACTTTAATTTCGTCAAGATATGAAAGGCAGTCAAGCGCTGTCATAACAACCTTTGTAGCACCCTGACATTCAATGCCGTAGCGAGATGCAACGCAGTCGAACCAACCGACTCTTCTCGGCCTGCCTGTTGTTGCGCCGAATTCGCCTTTGTCGCCGCCGTGAATACGAAGTTCCTGTGCTTCTTCTTCATCAAGAATTTCAGAAACAAATTCACCCGCACCCACTGCAGAAGAATATGCTTTTGTAACAACAATAACTTCTTTTATTTCGTGAGGCGGAATACCTGCACCTACGGCACCGTATCCGGCGAGTGTGGAAGAGGAGGTAACCATCGGGTAAATGCCGAAGTCAGGGTCTTTAAGTGTGCCGAGCTGACCTTCAAGGAGAATGCTTTTACCCTCTTTAATTGCGTCGTGAATAAGTTTGTGCGTGTCGCAAACATACGGAGCAATTTTTTCTTTGTATTCCATGCAGGTGTTGAATAATTCTTCTTCCGAAAGAAGAGGCTTGTTATATACGTACTTGAGCGTAAGATTTTTAAGTGTGCAAATATTCTTAATCTTTGCCTTGAGTGTTTCATCGTCGAAAAGCTCGTTTACCTGAATACCGATTTTAGCATACTTGTCCGAGAAAAACGGTGCAATACCGCTCTTTGTTGAACCGAATGCATTTTTGCCGAGTCTTTCTTCTTCGTAAGTATCGAGAAGAATGTGATAAGGCATAAGAAGCTGAGCTCTGTCAGAAACACAGAGATTAGGATTAAGACCTGCTGACTTAAGGCTTTCAAGCTCATTGATAAATTTGTTAATGTCAAGTGCAACGCCGTTACCGATAACGCATTTAACGTTTTCGTGGCAAACGCCGCTGGGCATTAAGTGAAGAGCAAATCTGCCGTGCTCGTTGATTATTGTGTGACCTGCATTTGCACCGCCTTGGAAACGGATAACAATATCTGCCTCGCTTGCGAACATATCGGTAATTTTACCTTTGCCCTCGTCGCCCCAGTTAGCGCCGACAATAGCTTTAACCATAATGTAATTCTCTCCTTAAACGGCAAAAAATTGCCTTTATAAAAAATACAGGAATATTATATAATTTTCGCTTTCGGTTGTCAACGAAAAGAGAGTAAAAATTAAAATAAAAAAGTCGGCTTTTGCCGACTTTTTTTAGAAATTATTCTTCGTCTTTTTTCTTCTTGATGATTACAGCCGCTCCGGAAATTCCGACTACTGCAATAACTCCGACTGCAGAAATTGCAGCAATCTTTTTTGTGTTTGTATTGGGAATATTGTTTGCTTCCTGATTTTGAGATTCACTGCCGGGCTCGGTTGTCTCAGATGTTTCTGAGGGAGCAGTTGTGGTTTCAAATGAAGATTGAAGCTTGTCGGGAGTTAATGGCTCAAGAGTTGAAAGAGAGGCAGTAAGTGAACCGTCAATTAAAACTGTTAAAGGTGCATTGTCGGAATTCGATGCTGTAATATCACCGAATGAAAATGTAACATCACCGTCTGCACCGTCTAAAATCTTGAAAACGTATGTAAAGATTTTTGTTTCTTCGGTAAGTGATTCTGCAATAACCGTGTTGGCGATAACAAGTCCTGCGTCAGCCTCTGCTTCATTTGTTGAATTTACAATTGAAGCGTCTTCAAGGTAACTTACCTCTTCAAACTCAAGCTTTGATGCGTCAAAATTCAAGGGAGCAGAGAATGTTGAAAGATTAGAACCTGCAGGAGCAGTTAAACGTACGTAAAGGAAACCTTCGCTGCCTGCAATTTCAACCTTAACTTTAACCGAACTTGCGGCAAAAGCAGGGATAGCAGAAATGCAAACAAGAACCAAAGCGGAAATAATTGCCAAAACCTTTACAAAATATCTGTTTTTCATAAAAATAACTCCTCTTTATCAAGGTTATACAACAAAATAATAGCAAAATTATACTCTTTTGTCAATCGTATTTTATTTGTACGCAGTTTCTCAAAAATTACCTCGTTTATATATACTATAAATTATTGACAATTTACCTTCATACATTTATAATATGATAGAATATGGTTAATATGGGTAGTTTTGTGCGAATTGTTAGTTATAAACTATTATTTTTAGCTTTGCTAATACGTTGATTTGTGTTTTTAACGTGTATTTTTAATCATAAATCAACGGCTTTTATCTTTGAAAACGGAGTTGGGTGATTATATGCTTGATAGCAACGATTTACTACAGGTAGAAGTATATAATGAAGAAGATATTATTGCATACAAAGGATTCTATAACAGATACATAAAAAGAGTTATTGATTTTGTACTTGCTTTCGTATTTTTTGTGTTCTTATTTCCGGTTTATTTTATTATTTCTCTCGCTGTTGTTTTAGATACAGGATTTCCGATTTTTTATAAGGCTGAGCGCGGTGGTTACAAGGGCAAAACTTTTAGAATTTTTAAGTATCGCTCAATGGTTAAAGATGCAGACAAAATCGGCGGTGGAACAACGGCGCTCAATGACTCAAGAATTACAAGAGTCGGCAATCTGCTTCGTAAAACAAAGCTTGATGAAATTCCGCAACTTATCAATATTATGCGTGGAGAAATGAGCTTTATCGGACCAAGACCCGAACTCATTAAATACACCTCTCAATATGAGGGAGCGGAAAAGCTCATACTTGAGGTTAGACCGGGAATTACAGATTATAGTTCACTTGAGTTTATAAATCTCGATGAACTTGTCGGTACGGAAGAAAATGCTGATGAGATTTACGAAACAAAGGTGCTTAAAGTTAAAAATTCTTTGAGAATTAAGTATGTAGCAACGGTTTCGTTCAAGACAGATGTTGAAATTTTCTTCAAAACAGTATTTAGCGTAATAGAAAAAGCATTCGGTTTTTTGTTCAAAAACGAACATAGAGGTAATTGATATGGAGTATATCACTCTTAAAAATTCAGACTTAAAAGTATCACGTATTTGCATTGGCGGGTGCCCAATGGGCGGATACGGCTGGGGTGATGTTCGGGAAAAGGAGCTTATTCAAGCAGTCAACACCGCACTTGATAACGGAGTAAACTTTTTTGATACAGCAGAAACCTATGGTTTAGGTCAGTCGGAAATAACACTCGGCAAGGCACTCGGCTCTCGCAGACACGAGGCAGTAATTTCCGATAAATTCGGTGTCCATGCTCAAAAGGGACAGCCAACATTTTATGATAACTCTCACGATTACATTATTTCAGCCTGTGATGGCTCATTGAAAAGACTTAACACAGACTATATTGATATTTACACAATTCATTACAGAGACGGTAAAACACCGCTTTCTGAGGTTGTTGAAACACTTGAAGAATTGAAAAAGCAGGGCAAGATAAGATATTTTGCACTATCGAATATTCATGAGGACGATAAGGAAGAAATGAAACAGCTTAAAGGTAAGTTTGTATCATTTCAAGATGAATACAGTCTTGCTTGCAGAAAAAACGAAAAGGATATGTTTGATTTTTCCGAAAACTATGAGCTTACTCCTCTTACATGGGGTAGTTTGGGCCAGGGAATACTTACCGGTAAGTATAATCTTGACAATGTAAACTTCGGTGCAGATGACCGCCGTTCAAGAGATATTTATGTTAATTTCCATGGTGATAAGCTTTTGAAAAATCTTGAAATCGTTGATGTGATGAAAGAAATTTCACGCAAGCACAACAAACCTGTTTCAGCCGTTGCAATTCGATTTATATTAGATTATATCCCTGATTCAGTTGTGCTTTGCGGCGCAAAACGCCCAAGTCAAGTTTTGGGTAATGTAGAAGGCGCTGACTGGCATTTGGATAAAGAAGATGTTCAAAAATTAGATGAGGTATCAAAATGAGTGATAAAAAGCATAACTATGTAATTGATGTTTTGTATGCTTTTGGTACAATTTTAGTTATTGCAGGACATTCTCATTCAAGCAGTTTGCGGTAAAATGCATTTTAATTGGCAAATTACAAGTATAAGTATGTTTTTAACAGGTATTATTCTTCCTGTGATTTTTATTACGGTTTATGAAAAATGCAAATTTTTGCATAATAAATTCTTTAATCTTGTCCTAGGTTATAACAGAGGTGAAATAAATGACAAGCGAACAGTTAGCGTGGAAAATTAGAAGGCATGGAGTTGAAATGACACATCTTTCAGGAGGTTCGCATATCGGTTCAGTTATGAGCGTTGCAGATTTAATGGCGGTGCTTTATAACGATATAGCAAATGTTGACCCTAAAAATCCAAAAATGCCTAACAGAGATAGAGTAATTCTTTCAAAAGGACATGCAGGTGCATCGGTTTATGCGGCGCTTGCAGAGCGTGGCTTCTTTGATACAGAAGAACTAAAAACACACTATCAAAACGGATCAAGACTTTCAGGTCACGTTTCTCATAAGGGTGTACCGGGAGTTGAGTTTTCAACAGGCTCTTTAGGACATGGACTTCCCGTTGCAGCAGGTATGGCTATGGCGGCAAAAAAAGATAATAAGGAGCATAAGATTTTCGTCATTTTAGGCGACGGAGAGTGTGATGAAGGCTCGGTATGGGAAGCAGCGCTTGTTGCGCATCACTATGAACTTGATAACCTTATTGCAATAGTTGACCACAATAAGATGCAGAGCCTTGATTTCTGTGAAAACACAATAAAGCTTTCACCTTTTGCTGATAAATGGAAATCGTTTGGCTGGAATGTTCTTGACATAGACGGACACAATCACGATGAATTGAGAAAAGCATTTTTAAGTGCAAAAGAAAATAAAGGTACTCCTACAGTAATAATTGCAAACACTATTAAGGGTAAGGGCATTTCATTTATGGAAAATGACATACTTTGGCACTACCGTTTCCCACACGACGGAGAAGAATATGACGGCTGTCTCAAAGAACTCCATGAAACAATGCCACAGGGAATTGTTGATCCTTATGAGAATGGGGGTAACAAATAATGAGAGATACATTTGTAAGAACTTTAATTGATATAGCAAAGAAAGATAAAAATGTTATCCTTGTAACAGGTGACCTCGGCTTTGGTGTTCTCAAGCCATATTGGGAACAGCTTCCTGACCAGTTTATCAATGCAGGAATAGCAGAACAGGATATGACAGGCTTTGCAGCAGGCTTAGCACTTGAAGGAAAAACAGTATTTACATATTCAATCGGTAACTTCCCAACTCTTCGTTGCATTGAGCAGATTAGAAACGACTGTGCATATCACGATGCAAACGTTAAGGTTGTATGCGTTGGCGGTGGCTTCGTTTATGGCTCACTCGGTATGAGCCACCACGCTACTGAGGATATCGCAATGATGAGAGCTCTTCCTAATGTTACTGTTATGGCACCAGGCGATTTGACAGAGGCAGCAGAGGCAACAAAGGCTATCTATGAACAAAAGGGCACTTGTTATTTAAGACTCG
>CAMFPJ010000062.1 GCA_945971755.1 uncultured Clostridia bacterium | reverse complement strand
CCGAACAAATCGTCCAAGGCAGACTCCATTCCTGCACACTTTTCGTGCCAAACGGTAATTTCCCTGACTGTTTTAAGCGTTCCCGCAACTCTTAAAAGCTCTGCTGCGGAAAGCGTTGCGCCTGCCGCGGCACGAGCTGATGCGTTGTTAACGTTTTGGAGTCCCGAAAATCCGGGAGCACCGAATTTTGCAATAAATATGTAAGCACTTTCAGTTTCGTCAAGAAGTTTTTGCACCTCAAAAAAATCACTTTGAGGAGTAACGGTTAACGCAATTTCTTTTGCATCCCTACTTCTTGCGGTCTCACTTAACATTTGCAAAATTTTATCTAATTCCAAAGATAAAAAATGTTTATTCATTGTTTTATTTCCTTATAAAAATCAAGTGTATTAAAATTTCTTTGAAGCCGTGAGAGTATGTATCTTTCCGTAATAAAGGAAAGGTCGGAAAGAGCCTCTGTGGGCATAGTAAAATTGTAGATTTTGTCAAATTCCGAGAATGAGATATGCCTCATTGCACGGATAAGTCCCACATCAAGGGGCAGCATTGCCGAAGCCGACACACAGTTGTCGCAGTAAACAACTCCGCGTTCAACATCAAAATACATGGTGGAGGTTTCGTACTCACCGCACTTGTCACAGGCAATTAAATTCGGCATATATCCTGCAATGCACATAAGACGAAGTTCTGTAATGGCCTTTAACTGTTCAATATCCTTTTTTCCGTTTGCAAGAAAATTAAGAGAATTAAGCATAAGCCTTAAATATTCCTCACTCGGCTCTCCCTCTTGCACAAGTGTTAAGGCGAGTTCGGAAAAATACTGTGCCAATGAGAGTTTTTCAATATCTACCGAAAGTTTGAAAAATGTTTCAATGGGTTCCGCCTCGTCAATGACATAGGCGTCTCCCGACTCATGCATTGAAATTTTTGAATAACAAAACATTGATGTTGCGCTGTTCTTCTTATTTTTGAAGCTTTTTGCCCCGTGGACGAACGCACGAACAAGCCCGTCGCTTCGAGTCAGCACATAAACGAGCTTGTCATTTTCACGTATATTCTGTTCTTTGAGGATCAGACCCTCTGTATTCGTCCTCATCTGTAATTTCTCCGAAATTTATCTTTGTTTTATTTTGAAGAGAACGGCGGTAAACAAGGTAATCTTCAACCTTACCTGTTTCCGCAAACTTACTCCAAATTGCCATATTATCCATATTAAATCACCCGATAATATCTTCTGCAATCAGGTGAAAATTATATATGGAAAAATATACTTAATCTAAACCGAAATTGTGAATTAAGCCCTCACGATTTCGCCAACCCTCTTTAACCTTTACCCAGCACTGAAGGTTGATGTGACAGCCGAAAAACTTTTCCATATCCTGACGGGCATAGGTGGAAATTCTTTTAAGCATTGCACCTTTTTTACCGATAATTATTCCTTTATGACTATCCTTTTCGCAGTAAATTATGGCTTCAATATCCATTATTCCGTCAGAACGCTCGTGCATTTTTTCAATGCTGACTGCCGTACCGTGTGGAATTTCTTTATCGAGAAGACGAAGCATTTTCTCACGGATAATCTCCCCTGCCAAAACACGCTCCGGCTGGTCGGTTAAAGTATCGTCCGGAAAAAAATGCTCAGACTCAAAAGAAAGGGCTTTAAGTTCATCTAAAAGAATGTCCATTCCGTTGCCGTCTTGAGCCGACACGGGAACGACTGCTTTGAAGTCACAAAGTGATGAAAGCTCGGCAATTCTGCTCATAAGTTTTTCTTTATCACGCAATGTGTCGATTTTATTGATTGCAAGAACTGCAGGGTGATTACCCTTTTTAATCTTTTTAATAAGTTCAAGTTCTGCTTCACCGATAGGGCCTTCAGGCTCAACTACCAAAAGGCAAGCGTCAACACCGTCAAGGCTGTCACTGACTGCCTTTACCATTTTTTCACCGAGTTTTGTTCTCGGTCTGTGGTAACCCGGAGTATCCGTAAAGACGAGCTGAACATTATCATCAGTTGTGAGAACGCCCATAATTCTTGTACGGGTTGTCTGCGGTTTTGAAGAAACTATTGCGATTTTTTGCCCTAAAAGGCGGTTAAGTATTGAGGATTTACCAACATTTGCCTTACCGATAATTGCTATAAACGCAGTTTTTGAAGTGTTCATTTATTCTCCTTTTTCCCAAATCCGAAAAATATAAAAACAGTGGCTAAAGCTACGGAAATTATAAATAAGATTAAAGCCGTAATATTCGTTGTAAAGTAAGCGAAAAGCGCATCAAAAGCCTTTGGCTGATACATTATTGCAATTCCGCAGGCAACCGCTGAAATTGCAAACGCCAAAACTGCACCTGCCGCAGTATCCTTTGCGACCTTTCCGAAATAAGTATGCTCTTCACCGTGCATATTAACCGCCGCTTCAACGGCAGTGTTAATAAGCTCGCCGCCTATTACCAAACCGTTTGCAATAAAAATAATTGCAAGCTGTGTTTTTGAAATTTCAAAAAAGTCATAAGCAAAAAGGAAAAAATACATATAAGCCATACAGACAAAATGCACTCTCATATTGCGCTCGTTTTTAAGGGCGGTAAAAATTCCCCTGAAAGCATAACCGAAGCTGAAAATCAGCTTTTTTAATTCTTTCATGTATATGTATTACTCCTCGTCAAAATAGTAACTGCCGTTTCGCTTAAGACCGATTTGAGTAAGCGCGGCCTCTTCCTTTTCACGCATGCGAACTGCCTCAAGACCGCCGTTTTCATGGTCATAACCGAGCAGGTGAAGAAGTGAGTGAACTGTTAAAAAACCGATTTCACGCTCTAAAGAGTGGCCGTATTTTTCTGCCTGTTCAAACGCGTGTTCAATGGAAATCACAATGTCTCCGAGCATTTTTGCGCCCGTGTCGTGATTTATATCATAAACGCCGTTTTCACCAAGCGGAAACGAAAGAACATCTGTGCTTCTGTCAATATTTCTGTACTGCTTATTAAGTTCATGAATACGCTCATCATCAACAATCGTAACACTTATTTCTGCGTTGCCCTCAAAATTTTCGTGAGTTAAAACCGCATTGCAGCAGCGGCGAATTAACATTTTTACTCCCGTAGGAATTTTCATGACATTTTGGGCGTTTGTTGTAATTACCTTGATTTTTCCCTTCATTTTTTCTTTCTCTCTTCCTGTTTTTCGTATGCCTTAATAATATCCTGAACTAACTTATGACGTACAACGTCTTTTTCCGTAAATGTGTTAATTGCAATGCCGTCAACATTTTTAAGAATTCGCATTGCATCAACAAGACCTGATTTTTTGCCGTCCGGTAAATCTATCTGCGTAACGTCACCGGTAACAACAATCTTTGAACCGAAGCCGAGTCTTGTTAAAAACATTTTCATTTGCTCTCTCGTTGTATTCTGCGCCTCGTCGAGAATAATAAACGAGTCATCAAGGGTTCTTCCTCGCATGTAAGCAAGAGGCGCAACCTCAATACTGCCGCGCTCCTGATATTTTTGAAAGCTCTCTGCACCGAGCATATCAAAAAGAGCATCATAAAGAGGTCTTAAATATGGGTCAACCTTTTGCTGAAGGTCACCCGGTAAAAAGCCTAATTTCTCCCCTGCTTCAACTGCAGGTCTTGTAAGAATTATTCTGTTAACCTCTTTGGCCCGGAAGGCATTTACCGCCATAGCAACTGCCAAATAAGTTTTACCCGTACCCGCAGGGCCTGCACCGAGAGTAATTGTGTTATTGCGAATTGAATCAACATACTTTTTCTGCCCAAGTGTTTTCGGTTTTACAGGCTTGCCCTTGCTTGTAATGCAAATACAGTCCCCCGAAAGAGCAGAGAGCTTGTCCTCATTGCCGTCATCCGCAAGGCTGATGACATATCGCACATTTTGCTCCGAAAGAGATTCACCTCGGTTTATTAAAACCAAAAGCCCGTTAATTGCTCTGACGGCTTTTGAAACCGACTCTGCGTCGCCCGTGATTTTAATTTCAGAGCCGCGGCTGAGAACAGTTACACCGTAATGGGATTCAATTAGTTTGATGTTTTCGTCAAAACTGCCGAACAGACTGACCGCCTGTTCCATTCTGTCAACGCTTATGACTTGTTCAAACATTCTGTCACCTGATTTTTTAGTTATATTCAACATATTATATCACATTTTTTATGCAATGTCATTAGTTTTTTCAATATAAATTTCCTGAAGCTCGGCAATATTTTTTTCGCAAATTGAACTTGCCTCATAAAGAGTATTATGCCCTATTTCGCTGCGAGAAATTTTTGTGTTTTTTACCTCTGCTGTCTCAGTCAAATTTTTTACGTGCTCAGCGCATTTGAAATTACAGATTAAATTAAGATAGTCGCTTGAATAATCTCCGTCTTCCGAAAATTTAAGTCCGGTTTTACGCACTACGCCCACCGGCAAAAGCGTATCACCGCTTTTAAGAAACGACGCACTGTCACCCAGAATGTCACCCTGTGGCTTTGCCCCTGTGGGAATTACAACTCCGAAGAAAAAAATATCAGTACGTTTTTCAATTCTTTCAAGAGAGTAAAGGTCAAGGCTTTTTGTTGAGATTTCAAATTTATCTTTTGTCTCCGCACGAACAAAGCCGTCTGCATGCAAAAGCTCTTCGCCGCCGTCACGATGAGTGATAACTCCGCTTATGAGCAAGTCTCCTTTTCTTACGGCAGAGCCGACTTTTACTTCTTCGGTACCTTGTAATACATCCGATGAAATAATCAGTCCGTCCTCACTTGCAACAACATTAGTGGGAACCGACGCATCGTACATTTCGGGAATTTCGCGCTTTTCTCTGACCTCAATGCAAAGAACGCTGCCTTTTTTGTTAACGCTTGCCCATGAAACAGATGGCAAAAGCGTCAGTGCGTCCGCAGTAATTTTTTTAAGCCCGAGCGAGTCGGTTTTTGCTCCGATTTTAACCCCGTACTCCTCAAAAGCCGATAAAATTTCTTCTTCATCAGTATTTACATTTCCGATCACTTCAATTCGCCAGACGAACTGTGAAAGTGTTGCCATAATTAAAACCATTGCAACTGCGCCCACTGCAAGTCCCGAACGAACTTTGTTTTTTGAAAGCCAAAACCTGATGCCGTTTTTCTTAACTATTCTTGTTGTCATACCGGTGTTTTTTGAAATTTTGCGAATTCTTTTATATCCGTTAACTGACGTAAATGCGGTTATTTCTCCGTTTTGATTTTTAATATTCCACAGGGGGATATCTTCACTGTTGCAAAGGTTCAAAAAGCGCTCGGAAAACCCACCGAAAGACTTAAATTTCACAAATCCTATTATGTATCTTAAAAATTCAATTATTATCATACAATCACCTTAACAAAAAGAAATGTCTGCAATTTCACCGCAAATTACTGCACTGCCGTCTCCGAAATTTTTAATCATGAGGTCTTTTCCGCAAAAACTTATGCTCAAATTTCCGAGGCTGAATTTAATTTTTCCGTCGTCGTATTCCTCAATGTCACGGCACCCCTCAATTACTGCTTCGTGATTACCCAAAACCGTTAGCTGCGAAGATAAGGCAAGCTCTGTTGCGGCGGTGATTTTCTTGCTTTTTTCTCTTGCTTTTTTCTTCAAAAAAGTCACCTCGGTTTTTCAAAATTCATTCATTATATTCCTTACAGTTAAATATATTATATCGGGTGTGAAATATGATAATTATTAAGCCTAAACTGAACCTTGCACCGCTGATTTTTGCAGTTTGTATCGGTGCACTTTTATTTTCGTTCCCCGAAAGTGCGTTAAACGGAGCAAAATCGGGTGTTGAAATTTGCCTTAAAACGCTTATTCCGTCGCTGTTTCCCATTATGGCGCTTTCAACATTTATTTTGCGGACAAATGCACTTTATTTGCCGTGCAGAGCATTACGAAAAGTAACAAAATTTCTTTTCTGTTTACCCGAAAATGCAGGGCAGATAATTTTTATGGCTTTAATCGGCGGTTACCCAGTAGGGCTTAAAATGGTAAGCGACAGTGTAAAAAGCGGTGAAATCACTGAAAATGAAGCTAAAAGGCTTTCAATGTTTTGTATGAACGCAGGCCCTGCTTTTACTGTTACCGCATTAGGTGTCGGAATATACGGCAATGAACTTATCGGCATTGTTATTTTTATTTCCCTTTGTATTTCAACACTTTTAATAGGTATTTTTACAAGATTTTTAAGTGACAGTAAAAGTAAGTCAGAGCGGAAAAGTAAACCTCCGAGATTTTCAGGCGATGAAATAACATATTCAGTTTGGAATGCTTTTCAGTCAATGCTGAAAATCAGTGCTTGGGTAATTTTGTTTGGTGCAATCACTGCCTGCATTACGGAGAAATTAGGAAATGTCGGTCAAATTTTAAGTTCTGTTTTGGAGGTTACCGGCGGGACAGTTACGGCGTCAAAAATTTGCCCTGTTCCCGTAGTTACGGCGCTCACGGGCTTCGGCGGATTTTGCGTGCATTGTCAAGTATTATCATTTCTTCGGGACAGCAATTTACAGTATAAAAAATTTCTTGCAGGCAGGCTTGTAAACTCTGCCCTTTCTGCAGTAATTTGCCACTTGATTTTGTACTTTTTCCCAATTGACCAAAGCGTAGCATACACCTTTGAAAGTGCGAGGGTATCTGCAATATCCGTTTCCGCTCCGACGGTTGTTGCATTTTTCTTTATGTGTATGACATTTATATTTAGTATTGATAGAAAAGAAAAAATGTGCTAAACTCTATTCGGTGATAAAAATGAGAAACAAACTTTTGAATAAAAAAGAAATATCTCCATCCTGCTCTTACTGTGCACACGGAAAGTCGTCGCCTGACGGAGAAACGGTTTTGTGCATTAAGAAAGGCGTTATGGAAAAGGATGATTTTTGTAAAAAATTCAGTTATGATGTGTTAAAGCGTCAGCCAAGACGCCCCACACCTTTAGGAGAATTTAACGAGGACGATTTCAGTTTATAATTCATAGTTTCACATACAAAAGCGGAGCAGTAAAACTGCTCCGCTTTTGTATAATAACACCCCACAAAATTGTGGGGTGTTTTGAAGTTTAATTCAAATTATCTCTTACTCTTGAAAAGGTCAAGAATGTCGCCCATATCATCGTCAGCGCCGAAGTTGGAGCCACTGTTTGAGCTGATGTCAATGCTATCGTTGTAACTCGGTCTCTTTGCCATACCGTTTGCATCAAGGCCAAAGCCTGTTGCAATAACGGTAACAACCATTTCGTCATCAAGCTTGTCATCAAATGCAACACCGAAGATGATGTTTGCGTCTTCGTCAGCCTGTGCACGAACAATGCCTGCTGCTGTGTCCACATCTTCAAGAGTGATGTCGGGAGAAGCTGTAATGCTGATGATTACGCCCTTTGCGCCGTTGATTGTTGTTTCAAGAAGCGGGCTGGTAATTGCTGCGTTGGCTGCCTGTTCTGCCTTATCCTTACCGCTTGCTCTGCCGATGCCCATGTGTGCGTGGCCGGCATCCTTCATAATTGAAGTAACGTCTGCAAAGTCAAGGTTGATGAATGCGGGCATGGTGATAAGCTCTGTAACTGAGTTGACGCCCTGACGAAGAACATCGTCAGCAATTTCAAATGCGTTAGCAAGAGTAAGCTTCTGCTCTGAAACATATTTGAGTCTTTCGTTAGGAATTACGATAAGTGAGTCAACGTGCTGTGCAAGTTCTGCAATACCTGCTTCGGCTTGCTTCATTCTGTGTGCGCCCTCAAATGCGAAAGGCTTTGTAACGATGCCTACTGTGAGGATACCCTTTTCTTTTGCGATTTCCGCAATAATGGGAGCAGCACCTGTACCTGTTCCGCCGCCCATACCGGCAGTAACAAATACCATCTGTGTGCCGTTAAGAGCTTCTATGATTGCGTCTCTGTTTTCTTCAGCAGATTTCTGACCGATTTCGGGCTTTGCGCCTGCGCCTCTGCCTGAAGTTACTTTTTCACCAATCTGAATTTTCTGCTCCGCAAGTGAACGTGCAAGAGCCTGCTTGTCAGTGTTAATTGCGATAAGGTGAACGCCGTTGATGCCTGCCTTACCCATGCGGTTGATTGCGTTTCCGCCGCCGCCGCCTACACCGATTACCTTAATGTTAGTAATATCTTCGTACTGATTATCAATTTCGAATGCCATTTTTAACATCCTCCTATGTATGGAAAATTTCACACCTATTGATTTTATTCATAGGCTGTCTCTTATACACATCTCCGAGCCCACGAGACAAGAGGCAATC